>WFUY01000413.1 GCA_015484715.1 Thermoflexales bacterium
CCCCCTACCCGCGCGTGGCCGCCCTGCGGCTGGACGGCGTGCCCTGGAAGTACCCGCTGGTGCCCCTGAAGCTGGGCGTCTTCCAAGAGATCCGCGACAACATCCTGCGGGGCGAACCCTACCAGGCCAAGGGCTGGTTCATCTACCGCCAGAACCCGGTCAACGCCCTGCCTGAGCGTCGCAAGACACTGGAAGCCTTCAGCAAGCTGGAGTTCATCGTCACCATTGACATCGCGATGAACGACACCGCCTGGTTCAGCGACGTGGTCCTGCCCGAGGCCAGCTACCTGGAGCGGTACGACCCACTGACGGTGGTGGACGGCATCGTCTTCATCCGCCAGCCGGCCGTCGAGCCCCTGGGGGAGAGCCGGTCGGGCCTGTGGATCTTCAAGCAACTGGGCGAGCGGCTGGGCCTGGGCGACTACTTCCCCTACGAGGACGAGGAGGACTACCTGCGGCAACAACTCGCCCCGCTGGAGATCACGCTGGAGGAGCTGAAGGAGCGGGGCTTCTACCGGCTGCCGGAAACCGCCCCGGCCGAGGCGGAGGGGGAGTCCACGCTGAGCTGGAACACCCCCAGCGGCAAGATCGAGCTGGCCAGCGAGGTGCTGCGCAACGCCGGTTTCCCCGCCGTGCCCACCTGGGAAGCGCCGCCGGAGCCCTTTGAAGGCCAGTTCTACCTGCTGACGGGCAAGGTGGCCCAGCACACCCAGTTCGCCACCCACAACAACCGGCTGCTCCACGAGCGGGTGCCGGACACCCCCCTCTGGATCCACCCCAAGGCCGCCGCCGCCCGGGGGATCGCCGACGGCGACGAAGTGTGGGTGGAGAGCGCCGCCGGTCGGGTGAAGACCCGGGCCCACGTGACCGAACGGATCCGCCCCGACTGCGTCTACATGACGCCCGGCTTCGGCCATCTGAGCAAGGGGCTGCGCACGGCCTACGGGGCCGGGGCCAGCGATTCGGACCTGCACCTCACCTTCACCGACCCCATCACCGGCTCGCAGGCCCTCAGCCAGACGATGGTGAAGGTCACCAAAGCGTAGGGAGTGAACGACGATGGCGGATACGACGAAGAAGACGCCCCGCTGGGTCTTCGTGATGGAGCCCAAGCGGTGCATAGACTGTGAAGCCTGTATGGTCGCCTGCTCGGTCGAGAACAACGTGCCCATCGGGCACCACCGCAACTGGATCGCCCACCAGACCAAAGGGAGCTACCCCGACGTCAGCCTCTTCTTCGCGCCGGAGAACTGCCACCACTGCACCAACCCGCCCTGCGAGCGGGTCTGCCCCACCGGCGCGACCTACCGCCGGGAGGACGGGCTGGTGCTCATTGACTACGACCGGTGCATCGGCTGCCGCTACTGCATCCAGGCCTGCCCCTACGACGCCCGCTACTTCGACGAAGAGCGGGGCGTGGTGGACAAGTGCACCTTCTGCGTGCACCGTCTGGACGCCGGGCAGCCTCCGGCCTGCGTGGAGACCTGCGTGGGAGGAGCTCGCCACTTCGGCGACCTCAACGACCCCGAGAGCGAGGTCTCCAAGCTGCTCGCCACCCACCAACACTACACCCTCTACCCCGAAGCGGGAACCGGGCCGGCCATCTTCTACCTCGTGGACTAGGGAGGCAGGTGCACGATGCCCACAACCTACGACCCTTTTCTCCAAGGCTACAGCGGATCACCGACGACGATCGAATGGGGCCTGCTGGTGGTCATCTACCTCTACACCGCCGGCATCAGCGCCGGGATCTTCGCCATGTCCGGCCTGGCCACCTACCTGGGCGGCGGGCGCTACCGCCGCATCGCCCGGCTGGGAGCCCTGCTGGCCCCCTGGCCCCTGATGTTGGGCCTCGCCATGCTCGTCTTCGACCTGGGACGCCCCCTGCACTTCTGGCTGCTCTTCACCACCATCCAGTTTACCTCGCCCATGTCCATCGGGAGCTGGCTGCTGACCCTCTTCGTCATCGTCTCGCTCCTCTACCTGGTCCTCTGGCTGCCCCGGCCCCTGCGCAACCTGATCCGGGTTCCCCAGCGCGTCGGCGACCTCCTCGCCCCTGCCCGCTGGCAGCCGATCCCCTCCCGGACGGTGCGCATCGGGCGAGGGGTGCTGGCCGCCATCGGCTTTCCCATCTCCCTGGGCGTAGGGATGTACACCGGCGTCCTCCTGGGAGCCATCCCGGCCCGCCCCTTCTGGAACACCCCGATGGTCGCCCAGCTCTTCCTCTTCTCGGCCATGTCCACCGGCGTGGCCTTCCTCCTGCTGGTCGCCACCCTGGTGGGAGACCTGCTGGACCCGGCAGCCCTGGAGCACGAACGGCACCTGCTGGTCTCGGTGGACGCCGTGCTCATCGTGCTGGAGATCTTCATCATCATCCCCTTCTTCCTGCACCAGACGCTGAACACCTGGAGCTCGGCCGCCTCGCTCAAGCTGATCCTGGGAGGGCCTTTCACCGCCCCCTTCTGGATCGGCGTGATCGGGCTGGGCCTGCTGCTCCCCCTGGCCGTCGAGGGGTACGAGCTCTTCCCCATCATCCTGAAGGAGGGGGCCATCAAGTACCGTCGGCAGTTGAGCCTGGCCAGCAGCCTCTTGGTGCTGATCGGCGGCTTCCTGCTGCGCTACGTCTTCGTCTACGCCGGGCAGCTCTCCCACTTCCTGCCCGTCTTCGCCCGCTGACCCCAGGGGCTCGGGTAGCCTGTGGAGGGGATCCGATGACGAGGATGATGCGCGTCCTCACTTCTACCCGACGGCGCCGCCGTCTCTGGCAGAAACACCAATCTATCCTCTACGCCCTGCACCCGGACCGCCTCCCGGCCGAGAGCATCCGCCTCACCTACACCTTTGGTCTGGGCGGCATCAGCATCCTGGCCGCCACCCTCACCATCCTGACCGGGCTCTTCCTTACCCTCTACTACCAGCCCACACCGGAGGGGGCCCACGCCTCCATCGTCCTGATCGAAGACGTGGTGGCCTTTGGCAGCCTGATCCGGGCGCTCCACTACTGGGCCGCCCAGCTCTTCGTCCTGGCCGTCACGCTCCACATGGCCCGCATCGTCTTCACCGGGGCCTACGCCCGTCCCCGCCGCCTCAACTGGCTGATCGGGCTCGGCCTGCTGGTCCTCGTCCTGCTCTGGGACTTCAGCGGTTACGTGTTGCGCTGGGATGAGGGCGCCCACTGGGCCCTGCTGGTGGGCACCAACCTGGTCGGTCGGATCCCCCATCTGGGCCGGTCCCTCTACCTGGTGCTGGTGGGCGACCGGCAGATCGGGGAGGCGGCCCTGCTCCGCTTCTACGGCTGGCACGTCATCGGCCTGACCCTCCCGGTCGTCTTCGGCATCGTCTACCACCTCTTCCGGCTGCGGGTGGACGGCGGCATCTCCCGCCCTCCGCGCCCGGCGGGCCGGCCCCGCCGGATGGTCGCCAAGGACGTCCTCTTCCAGCGGG
>WFUY01000414.1 GCA_015484715.1 Thermoflexales bacterium
GAACCGGAGAGCCCGACCATTGATGTGGAAGCGACCGTCGTCGCCGAGGGGGAGCGGGGGGAGCGGGTCGTCGTCTTCAGCCGGCCCGTGGAGACCTTCCTGGAGCAGGTCGGCGTCATCCCGCTGCCGCCCTACATCCACGAGCCGCTGGCCGACCCGGAGCGCTACCAGACCGTCTACGCCCGGCGACCGGGATCGGTGGCGGCACCCACCGCCGGCCTCCATTTCACACCTGAGCTGCTCTTGTCCTTGCGGGAACAGGGGGTTCAGTTCGCCTACGTGACGTTGCACATCGGTCTGGACACCTTCCGCCCGGTGAGCACCGAGCGGGTGGAGAACCACAGGATGCACAGCGAGTGGTGTCGGTTGAGCCCGGAGACCGCGTCGCTGATCAACCGGGCGAAGCTGGAGGGGCGGCGGGTGGTTGCCGTGGGGACGACGGCGGTGCGGGTGCTGGAGACGGCAGCTCAGCGGGCGCTGGCTCAGTGCGGGGGTGAGGCGTGTGCCTGGCAGGCGGTGGTCGCCTTCGAGGGGGCGACCGACCTCTTCATCACGCCGGGGTATCGTTTCCGGGCGGTGGACGCCCTCATCACCAACTTCCACCTGCCCCGTTCAACGCTGTTGATGCTGGTGGCCGCTTTTGCCGGGCTGGACCTGATCCGCCGGGCCTACGCGGAGGCCATCGCCCGCCGCTACCGCTTCTACAGTTTTGGAGATGCGATGTTTATCTTGTAGAGATGCACAATCCGCAAACCCAGGCCTGCCGATCATTTGCGGGTCAAGTAGGCTCGCACCTCTTCGGCGCTTTCCATACCTAGCACGGCGCGGGCGATCTCTTGGGCTTCGGCTCTGGTAATCTGCCGGATGGCCTGCTTGACGGCAGGGATGGCCGGCGGGTTCATGCTGAACTCGTCCAGCCCCAGCCCCAGCAGGACCGGCGCGGCCAGAGGATCGCCGGCCAGCTCTCCGCAGAGCCCCACCCAGATGCCGGCGGCGTGGGCCGCATCAATCACCGCCTTGATGAGGCGGAGCACGGCGGGCTGGAGCCCGTCGGCCAGCTCCGCCACCTGGGCGTTGGTCCGGTCGGCGGCCATCGTGTACTGGCTCAGGTCGTTGGTGCCGATGCTGAAGAAATCCACCTCCTGAGCCAGTTGCTCGGCCTGCAACGCCGCTGCCGGCACCTCGATCATAATCCCCACCTCCATCTCCTCGTCGAAGGGGATCCCCTCTTGGCGAAGTTCGTCCTGGGCCTGGCTCAAGATCTCGCGGGCGGCCCGCACCTCTTCCACCGTCGAAACCATCGGGAACATCACCTTGATCTGGTGATCCGGGCTGGCCCGCAGGATGGCCCGAAGCTGAGTCCTGAGGATCTCCGGTCGGTCCAGGCAGAGGCGGATCCCCCGCCAGCCGAGGAAGGGGTTGGTCTCCTCGCCCAGGTCCAAGTAGGGAATGGGCTTGTCCCCGCCCACATCCAGGGTACGGATGATGAGGGGACGTTGGCCCATCACCTGGGCGATGGCCCGGTAGGCGGTCAACTGTTCTTCCTCAGAGGGGGCGGTCTCCCGGTCCAGGTAGAGGAACTCGGTGCGCAGCAGCCCTACCCCTTCGGCTCCGTATTCGAGGGCCACCCGGGCGTCGGCCACGCCGCGGATGTTGGCGACGACCTCGACGCGATGGCCGTCCAGGGTGACGGCCGGGGCCTGTCCGGCGGCTCGGGCGGCTTCTTGCCGGGCCAGCCAGGCCCGCCGTCGGGCTTGGAACTGGTCTAACGTCGCCTCGTCGGGATCCACGTGGATCAGGCCGGCATCGCCGTCCAGGGCCAGCATCGTCTCCGGCGCGAGGCGCAGGAGGTCTGGCCCCACGCCGACGACGGCCGGGATGCCCAAGGCTCGGGCTAGGATGGCGCTGTGGGAGGTGGCCCCGCCCAGGGCGGTGGCGATGCCCAGGACCTTCTCCACATCGAGCTGGGCGGTATCCGAGGGGGTTAGGTCGGCGGCGAGGAGGATGCCGGGCTGCTCCAGATGGGGCCGGGCATGGCGCACACCGGCCAGCAGCCGGAGCACTCGGTGACCCACGTCGGCTACGTCCCCGGCCCGGGCCTGGAGGTACGGGTCATCCAGCGCCTGGTAGGCGGCAACCATTGCCTCCACGGCTTCCTGCCAGGCGGCTTCGGCGTTGATGTGGGCCTCTCGAATGCGGGCGTAGGCGGCTTCTACCAGGGCCGGGTCATCCAAGAAGAGGAGGTGGGCATCGAAGATGGCAGCTTCGTAGTCGCCCACCTGGGCTGCGGCTTGAACGCGCAGGGTCTGGATCTCCTGGCGGGCTGTCTGGATGGCTCCGCGTAGCCGTTTGACCTCGGCCTCCGGGTCCTCTACCGAAC
>WFUY01000415.1 GCA_015484715.1 Thermoflexales bacterium
CGGACCTCTGGTGTGCCAGTTGTCCCGCCAGGGGCACCGCTGGGTAGCCACGTCCGGCAGCGATAACCGCTGAAAGCATCTAAGCGGGAAGCGCGCCCCAAGATGAGGTCCCCCACCGGGTTAACCGGGTAAGCGCGCTGGGAGACGACCAGTTCGATAGGCGGCAGGTGTAAGCGCAGCAATGCGTTCAGCCAAGCCGTACTAACGCGCGAGGGCTTAACCCACTCACAGACCGGGGAAAGCGAGACCAAGCATTCTGTTCAGTTCTTAAGGTGTCAGGGCTCTCGACACGTTGGTTTAACCGTAAAACTCAAAAAGAGCCTCTTGGTGATTGGAGCGGCGGGGGTACACCCGGTCCCATCCCGAACCCGGAAGTTAAGCCCGCCAGCGCCGATGGTACTTGGGGGGAAGCCCCCTGGGAGAGTAGGTCATTGCCAAGAGGCTCTTTTGGTCTTCGCTGCAAAGAGGCCGGGCCGCTACAGGCCCGGCCTCTTGTTGCTTGATGGCCCTTTTCTCGCCAGAACGGCTCAACTTCCTCCTCCTTTGGTTGAGGGCTCATCAAGCCAGATGGGCAAGGTGAAGCTGAAGGTGCTGCCCTTCCCCACAGCGCTCTCCAGCCACACTTCCCCGCCATGCATCTCCACCAGCGACTTGACGATGGGCAAGCCAAGCCCTGTGCCGATCTGGCGGGTGACCAGCGGGTGATCCACTCGGTAGAACCGTTCCCAGATCTTCTCCTGTTCCTCGGGAGGAATGCCGATCCCCGTATCGGCGACATCCACCTGCAGGTAATCGCCCACCGACTGGACCTGGATCGTCACGGTTCCGCCTTCAGGAGTATAGTTGATGGCGTTGCCCACCAGGTTGGTCAGCACCTGCTCGATCCGCTTGGGGTCCCCTCGGGCCAGGGGCAGGTCCGCCGGTACGTGGGCCGAGAGGGAGATCCGTTTGGCCTCGGCGCGCTCCCGAAAAGCGTTGACGACCTGGGCGATGATGCCCCCGATGGCGAAGGGGCCAATGTCCAGCTTCAGCCTGCCCGTTTCCATCCGGGAGATGTCTAGGAGGTCGTTGACCAGAAGGCTCAAGCGGTCGGCGTTGGACTTGATGATCCGCAGAAATTCCCGTTGTTGATCGGTCAAGGGACCAGCCGTCCCCAGCATCAGCAGGTCCGTGTATCCTTTAATGGAGGTCATCGGCAGGCGAAGTTCGTGGGAGACGGTGGAGACGAACTCGCTCTTGGCGCGGTTCAGCTCCACTTCCTTCGTAATGTCGTGGAAGATGGCCACTACGCCCAGGAAGCGGGGTCCCATATAGACCGGCGAGAGGCGGATGCTGAGGGTGCGCTCCCCCACGACAGCCCTCTGTTCCATACAATCCATCTCGGCATCGGTCTGGACATACGCCCAGCGTCGGAAGGCGGTGTCCCATGCAGCCTCGTCGAGGCCCAGTTGGTGGGTGATCGCCCGGAGGGTGTGGCCCAGGACATTCTCGCGGGGCTGGCCCAAAAGCCGTTCGGCAGCGGCGTTGAAGAGGATGATGCGTCCCTCTCCGTCGGTCACCAGGACACCGTCGGCCACGCTTTCCAAGATCGCCTGTCGCTTGGAGGCTTCCACCTCCAGGGCGTGGACGGCCTGGGCCAGCTCTGCGGTCCGGGCGTCCACTTTGCGCTCCAGGTTGCGCCGTTCGATGCGCAGCTCTTCGTAGAGACGGGCATTCTCGATGACGATGGCGGCCTGCTGAGCCAGGGTCTGGCCCAGTTTCATCTCCCACTCGCTGAAAACACGCTGCGGACGGTAAGCTCCCAGTTCGATGAGGCCAATGGCCTCGTCGCGGGCAACGAGGGGGAGGATCAGGTAAGTCTGCATCGTGTCCGGCCTCAGTGCGGTCGGTGGATGGTCTGGGATGGGAAGGGTGACGGCGACGGGGGTGCGGCCTTCCAGGGCCTGGCGGAAGTCAGGGCGCTCGTCCAGGTGGTAGACGGTTCCCAGAGGGCCAGGAGTCCAGGGGGCATCCGGCAGATGGTGGTCAAGCCAAGAGATGACCTGGTTCCGGTCCTGATCCCAACTGGAGACCCGGCATCCGGCGACGTTCAGGATGCGCACCATCTGATCCGCAATGAGGGCCAGGGCTCCTCGGACATCGAGGATGGAGGCGATGATGGCTTGGATGCGCAGAAGGGCTGTCAGCTCTTCTGTGCGTCGGACTTCCTGCTGGTAGAGGTGGGCATTGGCGATGGCGGTCGCGGCTTGGTTGACCAGCGCCTGGGCCAGGTCCATCTCCTGCTCGCTGAAGGTGCGGTGGGGATCCGCCGTGTAGAGCTCGACCAGTCCCACCGTGTCGTCGCGGGAGACCAGGGGGAGTAGGAGGGCGGCGCTCATCAAGCCGGTGCGGAGTAGGGGAACCTGACTGGCTTCTTCTGGGGAGTCCCCCATCGCGACGGTCATCGCCTGGCGATCTTGGAGAACCTGCGCCGCCAGGGGGAAATCGCTGAGGTTCTGGACGGACCCAGGCGGAGGGAGCAGGAGGACCTTGTCTGGAGAAGAGCGCACCAGGTGGATGACCAGCGTCTGATCCTCTGACTCCCATTGGGAGATGATGCATCCGTCGGCTTGAAAGGCGCTTATCAGGCGGGTGGCGATGATGTCGCGGATTTCGTCGGGATCGAGGCTGTTGGAGACGGCTGCCCCGGCTTCGAAGAGGATGTTGAGTTCGTCCAAGCGGTCTAGAGCCTGGGCGTACTGGTGGGCATTGTGGATGGCGATGGCGATCTGATCGGCCAAGATGTTGAGCCACTCGATCGCCTCACGCCTGTACTGGTTGCCCTCTTGGGGGGGGCCCAGGAGCAGGAGGCCAACGAGGCGATCCTCCAGGATGAGGGGCACGACCCAGGTGATGTCCAGGGTGCACCACTTGCGCCAGAGGGGGGAGGCGGGGAGTTTCTCCTCCACGAGGGATAGGGCACGGCGGTGCTGGAGGATGCGATAGAGGAGGCCGTCGTTGGAAGGAACCGGCCCAATCTCTGGCGGGGTGGGACCACTCTGGCGGACGACTTCCAGGAGGCGGTCGGGATAGAGGGTAATCAGGAGGGCAGAAAAGTAAGGAGAGAGGGTCTCATCCAGCAGGGTGACGATCTCGTCCAGCAGGGCGTCTGGATGGTGGTGCCGATGCAGGCGCTGGATGAGGGTGAGTAACTGCTCTTGAGAGTGGCTGAGGCCGGGGGCAGCCAAGTAGGCAAGCTGCTGGCGGACGAAGAGGAAGAGGGGAACGGCCAGCAGGAGGGTGATCAAGATCGCGGTTAGGAGAGCCCAACCGGTGGAGATCTCAATCTGCTGGAGCAGAACGACGATGGCGTAGGAGACGAGCACCAGCAGCAGCACCAAGAGGCTGTATATCAGGGTGGTCAGCGCGAACCGGCTGACCTGGGCTGGTTTACGCATGATCGCACCCCACGTTGGGCCCTGGGGCTATGCGGTTCTCGGATGACGACAGTTACAGGCCCGTCACGTCCGTGGTCGCAGGTGGGGGAAGAGGATCACTTCACGGATGGATGCCTTGTCGGTGAAGAGCATCGTGAGCCGGTCAATGCCCATCCCGAATCCGCCGTTGGGAGGCATCCCGTATCTCATAGCCTGGAGGTAATCCTCGTCCATTGGGTGGGCTTCCTCGTCGCCAGCATCGTAGGCACGTCCCTGTTCAATGAAGCGCTGTTCTTGATCGAGGGGATCGTTGAGCTCGGTGAAGGCGTTGCAGATCTCCATTCCGCCGATGAAGCCCTCGAACCGCTCGACGTGGGTGGGGTCGTCCGGTTTCCGCTTGGCGAGGGGCGTGATGTCAACGGGATAGTCCAGGACGAAGGTGGGCTGGATGAGGCTGGGTTCTACGTAGTGACTGAGCAGGCTGTCTACCAGTTTGCCCCAACTGGATGAGGGGGAGGGCTCATGCCCCAGGGCTCGCATCGCCTCGGCCAGGGAATCACGGGTGGGATGCTCGGTGTAGTCAATCCCGCAGGCGTTGTAGATCGCTTCCCGCAAGGTGAGGCGGGTCCAAGGAGGGGTAAGGTCAATCTCATGACCCTGGTAGGTGAGCCGTCGGCTGCCCAGGACTTGCTCGGCCGTGTAGGCGATCATCTCTTCGGTCAAGGCCATCACGTCGTTGTAATCGGCGTAGGCCACGTAGAACTCCAACTGGGTGAACTCGGGGTTATGCTTGAAGGAGACACCCTCGTTGCGGAAGTCCCGCCCGATCTCATACACCCGCTCATACATCCCCACCAGCAGCCGCTTCAGGTAGAGCTCAAAGGAGATGCGCAGGTAGAGGTCCTGATGGAGTTGGTTGTGGTGGGTGATAAAGGGACGGGCGGCTGCTCCCCCATAGACGGGCTGGAGGATGGGGGTTTCTACCTCCAGGAACCCCCGCTCATCGAGAAACTGGCGCAGAGCGGCGATCAGGCGGGCCCGCTTGCGGAAGACCTCGCGCACTTCGGGGTTGGTGGCCAGGTCGGCGTAGCGCTGGCGGTATCGCTCTTCCACGTCGGAGAAGGCGGAATAGCGGATGACCTTCCCATCCACGACCTGTTCCTTGACCACCGGGAGCGGACTAAGGGCCTTGGCCAGCATGGCGAATCGCTGGACCTGGACGGTGATCTCGCCGGTGCGTGTGCGGAAGAGGCGACCTTGGGCTTCGAGGAAGTCGCCCAGATCGAAGTCCCGCTTAAAGTGGTCGTAGCGCTCTTGGCCCAGGTCGTTGAGGCGGAAGAAGAGCTGGATCTTGCCACTGCCATCCTCGATGTGGGCAAAGGTGATCTTGCCCATCACCCGAACGGAGCGGAGACGTCCTGCGACGGTGACCTCGGGACCTTCTTGGCCTTCTGCTTCGGCGCTCAAGAAGGCGGCGATGGCCTCCGTCGTGGTGTGGGTACGGTGGGAGCGAGGCGGGTAGGGGTCAATCCCCTGGGCACGTATCCGTTCCAGTTTGGCCAAGCGCTGGCGTTCTAGGTCGCTCAGTGGGCGCATAGGGCTCTCCCATTACTCGATGGCAACGATGCGGAAGGTGAGGACGCCGTCGGGAGCGTTGACCCTCACTTCGTCCCCGACCTTCTTGCCTATCAAAACCCGTCCCAGAGGGGATTCGTTGGAGATGCGGCCGGCAATGGGATCGGCCTCTGCGGAGCCCACGACGGTGTAGGTCTCCGGCTCATCCTCCCGGCCAACCTCGACCACGGTCACACGGCTGCCTAGTCCGACCTGGTCTTTAGGACCTTTTTCTTCAACGACCACGGCGTGCTTCAAGATGCTTTCCAGTTCCAAGATACGTCCTTCGACGAAGGCTTGTTCGTTGCGAGCATCTTCCAACTCGGCGTTCTCCAGCAGGTCTCCCTCGTCCATTGCGGAATGGAGGCGTTTGGCGACCTGTTGGCGGCGCACAGTGCGCAGGTACTCCAACTCTTCTTCCAGCTTCTTGTACCCTTCGGGGGTGAGGAAAATGGATTGTTTACTCATCGTCTCCTCTGCAGCAGGCTGAGAGGTGTCTGGTGGGCTAAAAAAAGCCTGGGGGGTCTCCCCAGACTGAGCGCTTTTTGAAGCAAGGAAGCTCCTGTCGTCACCCAGGAGCCGACCCAATTATAGCGCAGATTTGGCAGTTTGTAAAGATGCAGTAGGGAACCAAATTTGAGAGCGGGCAGAATTATACCAGAACATTCGTTCCTTGACCAGGGAAGTTTTCCGGTGATTACCCATATCTTTGGAGATAGGGAGACTAGTGGTTTGTCAACCGATATTTTGTGGGCGTGAAACAGCCTTATAGGGAGGCGCTCACACCCACAAA
>WFUY01000416.1 GCA_015484715.1 Thermoflexales bacterium
GTGGCCACCCACGCCCTGTCCATCTTCGGCGACCACTCCGATGTCTACGCCGCCCGGCAGACCGGCTTCGCCATGCTGGCCTCGGGCTCGGTCCAGGAGGCCCACGACCTGGCCCTGATCGCCCAGGCCGCGACGCTGGAAGCCCGCGTCCCCTTCCTCCACTTCTTTGAGGGCTTCCGCGTCTCCCACGAGATCAACAAGATCGAGCAGCTCACCATCGAGGATATGCGGGCGATGATTGACGACGAGTTGGTACAGGCCCATCGGGCGCGGGCCCTCTCCCCCGACCGCCCCTTCATCCGGGGCACTGCCCAGAACCCCGACGTCTTCTTCCAGGCCCGCGAGACGGTCAACCCCTACTACCTGGCCTGCCCCGACGTCGTCCAGAAGGCGATGGACAAGTTCGCCCGGCTGGTGGGGCGACAGTACCACCTCTTCGACTACGTGGGCGCTCCCGATGCCGAGCGGGTCGTCGTCCTGATGGGCTCCGGGGCCGAGACGGCCGCCGAGACCGCCCGCTACCTGGCCGAGCGGGGGGAGAAGGTCGGGACCATCCGTGTCCACCTCTACCGCCCCTTCTCCGTCCGCCACTTCCTGGAGGCCCTGCCCCCCACCGTCCGGGTCATCGCGGTGCTGGACCGCACGAAGGAGCCCGGCTCGGCCGGCGAACCCCTCTACCTGGACGTGGTCGCCGCCATCCACGAGGGGATGGCCCAGGGGATCGCGCCCTTCGAGCAGGCACCGCTGGTGATCGGCGGGCGCTACGGCCTCTCCTCCAAGGAGTTCACGCCGGGGATGGTCAAGGGGGTCTTCGACGAGATGCGCAAGGAGCAGCCCAAGAACCACTTCACCGTGGGCATCTACGACGATGTCACCCACACCAGCATCGAGTACGACCCCGACTTTTCCATCCTCAGCGACGACACGATCCAGTGCGTCTTCTTCGGCCTGGGAGCGGACGGCACGGTGAGCGCCAACAAGAACTCCATCAAGATCATCGGCGAGGAGACGGAGAACCACGCCCAAGGCTACTTCGTCTACGACTCCAAGAAGTCGGGAGCGGTGACCATCTCCCATCTCCGCTTCGGTCCCCAGCCGATCCGGGCCCCCTATCTCATCAACCAGGCCGAGTTCGTCGCCTGCCACCAATTCCCCTTCCTAGAGCGGTTCGACATGCTCAAGTACGCCAAGCCGGGGGCCATCTTCCTGCTCAACAGCATCTACGGCCCCGACGAGGTGTGGGACCACCTGCCGCGCGAGGTGCAGGAGGCGATCATCGAGAAGAAGCTGCGCTTCTACGTGATTGACGCCTACGAGGTGGCCCGAAAGGTAGGACTGGGTGGCCGCATCAACACCATCATGCAGACCTGCTTCTTCGCCATCAGCGGCATCCTGCCTCGCGACCAGGCCATCGCGTCCATCAAGGAAGCGATCCGCAAGACCTACGGCAAGCGGGGCGAGGCGGTGGTGCAGCAGAACTTCCAGGCCGTGGACCAAGCCCTGGCCAACCTGTACGAGGTGAAGGTACCGGACCGGGTGACCAGCACGCTGACCCGCCGGCCGCCGGTGCCCGAGAACGCACCGGAGTTTGTCCGCCGAGTGCTCGGCCCGATGATCGCCGGCGATGGGGATCGGATCCCCGTGAGCATGCTCCCGGCCGACGGCACCTATCCCTCGGCCACGACCCGCTACGAGAAGCGCAACATCTCCCTGGAGATCCCCGTCTGGGAGCCGGACCTCTGCATCCAGTGCGGCAAATGCGTCTTCGTCTGCCCCCACGCCGTCATCCGCCAGAAGGTCTACGAGCCCCACTACCTGGAGGAGGCCCCGCCCACCTTCAAGTCGGCCGATGCCCGCTGGCGGGAGTTCAAGGGCTGGAAGTACACCCTCCAGGTCGCGCCGGAGGACTGCACCGGCTGTGGCCTCTGCGTCGAGGTCTGCCCGGCCAAAGACAAGAGCCAGGTGGGGCGCAAGGCGATCAACATGGCTCCTCAGCCGCCCCTCCGCGAGCAAGAGCGGGTCAACTGGGACTTCTTCCTCTCCCTGCCCGAGGTGGACCGCACCCGGATCAAGCTCACCACGGTGAAGAACTCCCAGCTCCTGGAACCCCTCTTCGAGTTCTCCGGGGCCTGCGCCGGCTGCGGTGAGACGCCCTACCTGAAGCTACTCTCTCAGCTCTTCGGCGACCGGGTCATCATCGCCAACGCCACCGGCTGCTCGTCCATCTACGGGGGCAACCTGCCCACCACCCCCTGGGCGGTTAACCGGGAGGGGCGCGGCCCGGCCTGGTCCAACTCCCTCTTCGAGGACAACGCCGAGTTTGGCTTCGGCATGCGCCTGACGCTGGACAAGCACCTGGAGTACGTGCGGGAGCTGCTGCCTCAGCTCGCCGGCGTGGTGGGCGAGGCGCTGGTGGACGAACTGCTCAACGCCGACCAGTCCACCGAGGCCGGCATCCAAGCCCAGCGGGAGCGGGTCGCCCTGCTCAAGGAGCGGCTGCAGGAGGTGGATGATCCCCGCGCCAAGGACCTGCTCAGCCTGGCCGACGTGCTGGTGCGCAAGAGCGTCTGGATCGTCGGGGGCGACGGCTGGGCCTATGACATCGGTTACGGCGGCCTGGACCACGTGCTCGCCGCCGGGCGCAACGTCAACGTCCTGGTGCTGGACACCCAGGTCTACTCCAACACCGGCGGTCAGGCTTCCAAAGCGACGCCGAGGGCAGCCGTGGCCAAGTTCGCCGCCCGGGGGAAGGACAAGCCCCGCAAGGACCTGGGGATGATGGCGATGGCCTACGGCTACATCTACGTCGCTCAGGTGGCGATGGGGGCCAACGACCAGCAGACCCTCCGCGCCTTCCTGGAGGCGGACGCCTACGAAGGGCCGTCCCTGATCATCGCCTACAGCCACTGCATCGCCCACGGCATTGATATGCGCAAGGGGCTGGACCAGCAGAAGCTGGCCGTACAGTCGGGGCTGTGGCCCCTCTACCGCTACAACCCAACGCTGGCCGCCCAGGGCAAGAACCCCTTGATCCTAGACTCCCGCGATCCCAGCGTCCCGCTGGAGCAGTTCGCCTACAACGAGACCCGCTACCGCATGCTCCTGCAGAGCGACGAAAGCCGGGCTGAGGCCCTGATGAAGCTGGCCAAGGAGGACGTCCGCACCCGGTGGCACTTCTACCGGCAACTGGCCGCTATGCGCTACGACGGCAACGGCCGCCAGGGCGCATAACTCTGATGGAGCTGCTCCTATGAGTGATCTAACGACGACCTACCTGGGTCTGACTCTCAAGAACCCCCTCGTGGCTGCTGCCTCTCCCCTCTCCGAAAAGGTGGAGACGGTGCAGCGGCTGGAGGAAGCCGGCATCGCGGCGGTCGTGCTCTACTCCCTTTTCGAGGAGCAGATCATCCGCGAAACGCTGGAGCTGGATCACTACCTGGCGCAAGGGACGGAGACCTTTGCCGAGGCGCTGACCTACCTGCCCGAGATGGGACGTTACACTATGGGGCCGGAGGCCTACGTCGCCCACCTGCGCCGGCTCAAGGAAGCGGTCAGCATCCCCATCATCGGGAGCCTGAACGGCGTCTCCACCGGGGGCTGGATCGAGTATGCTCGGCGGATCGAGGATGCCGGCGCCGACGCCCTGGAACTCAACCTCTACTATCTGCCTACCGATCCTAACCTGACCAGCGCCGAGCTGGAGGAGGTCTATGTCACCCTGGTGCGCGACGTCCGGGCCCGAGTTCGGATCCCGCTGGCCGTCAAGCTAAGCCCCTTCTTCACCGCGCTGCCCAACGTCGCCCGTCGGCTGGTCGAAGCCGGCGCCGACGGCCTGGTCCTCTTCAACCGCTTCTACCAGCCCGACTTCGACCTGGAGACGCTGGAAGTCGTGCCTCACCCGAGTTTCAGCACCTCCCAGGAGCTGCGCCTGCCCCTGCGCTGGATCGCCATCCTCTACGGGCATGTGCAGGCCGATCTGGCCCTCTCCACCGGCGTCCACACGGCCGAGGATGTGCTCAAGGCGATGATGGCCGGTGCCAAGGTGGCGATGATGGCTTCCGAACTGCTCCAGAAGGGCATCGGGCGGGTCGGCGAGATCCTGGAGGACCTGGTGGCCTGGATGGAAGAGCACGAGTACGAATCCATCCGGCAAATGCAGGGGAGCATGAGCCAGCCGGCTGTGGCGGAGCCGGCCGCCTTCGAGCGAGCCCACTACATGAGGGTGCTCAACTCCTTCGTCCCCCGATAGGACCGGGAACATGGGCATCTGCGCATCCCACACCGACCTGCAAGCGCCGGGGCGGGGAGGATCACCCCCCGCCCCGGTCCGCTCCTCGGTGCCTCGTTCCTCAGCCCCTGATCCAACAC
>WFUY01000417.1 GCA_015484715.1 Thermoflexales bacterium
CGCTAAACCGCCCGGCTGAGAAGGGGAAAGCCCCCTCCGGGGGCTGCGAGACAGCCCGTCAGGGCTTTGCTGCCCTCAGCCCGGACGTTCCAGGTCCGGGCGGCCGGGCGGAATCCCGAGATGTGGGTAATCACCGCGTAGCTGCTCCCCACCTCCCCGGCTCCCGCCCGGCAGGCGGGAGCCGTTTCGTTCCCACGCCCTAACGGGGGCACGCGCCCTCCGACGCGCGACCGCTTATCCCGCCCTCGAAACCGGTCGTCAAAAACCCCTTTACTTTTCCCCCCAAGTTGTGGTATAGTGGATACGGGTGTCGGGTCTGATGGGAACGCGCCGTCGGACAGGGGGTGTTGTGGTGAGGCGGAGATGCTGGCCAACGAGCAGGCGGATTCGAATTCCTCGTTCCACCCGCACCCGATTCATCGGTGGGTGACGCACCTGGGTGCGATGGCCCTGGCAACGCTGATCGCCTTCGCCTGGGCATCGTACACGCGCCGGATTGCACCGGAATCCCCCCACCTGGGCCTCTCCCCCGACGAAGTCGCCGGCTTTCGGGTCAACCCCTACTGGATCGGCTTCGCCTTTCAGCTCACCGTCGTCCCCGTTACCTTGCTCTACCTCTTCAGCAACCTCCCCCCGTTCCGGCGGGTGGTGGGTCGCCAACCCGATCGGCGGGACCTCCTCTGGCTCGTCCTCGGCCTGGTGGTGATCCAGGCGATGGTCGAGGGCTACGGCCTCTGGCTCTCCCGCCTGATCGGTGAGCCGCCCCCCCGCCGGTTCACCAGCCTGGTTGCGGTGGTCGGCGGCCTGGTGGGCGGCTGGAAGATGGGGTTGGGGTTGGGCCTCGCCACGATGCTCCTGCGCGGCAGCCGGGACCTGATCCTCGTGCTGGCCCCGGAGGTGCTCCTCTCCCTGCGGACCTACGGTCCGGCGGCGCTCCTACAGATGCCCTGGACGACGTGGCTTCCCTGCTTCTACGGCACGATGTGGGGCTGGTCGGCGGTCTGGGTGGGCGTCGTCTCAGGGCTGTGGTCGGACCTGCTACAGGGCCGTCGGTTTGCCTCCCCGACGGCGCTGGCCCTGGGCGTCGGGATCGAGTTGGGGCTGGGCCTCTTCCGCGTCCTCGCCGGCGACTCGACGGCGCTGATCCCCATGCTCCTGGTCCCCAACGTGGTGATGTCGGGGGTGGGGATGGTCGTCATCGCGCTGGGGGTGCGCACCGTCCAGGCCAACGCCGCGCGACGTCAGGCGGCCGCCGCCGAGCTGGCCCGCACCCACGCAGAGTTGCGGGCTCTGAGGGCTCAGATCAACCCTCACTTCCTCTTCAACGCCCTCAACACCATCCGCTACTTCGTGCGCACCGACCCCGAGACCGCCCGCCGCTTGCTGCTCAGCCTCTCGGAGATCTTCCAGCGGGCCCTCCGCTCGGGGGAGTTCGTGCCCCTGCGGGACGAACTGAGCTACGTCGAAGCCTACCTCTCCTTGGAGAAGGCCCGTCTGGGCGACCGGCTGCGGGTGGTCTGGTCCGTCCAGGGGGAGGAGGGCGACCCCCACGACGCTCCCCTGCTGGACCTTTCGGTGCCCACCCTCATCCTGCAGCCGGTCGTGGAGAACGCGGTCATCCACGGCGTGGCCCGGAAGCCGGAGGGCGGCACGGTGCGGATCGCCATCGAGCGAAAGGGGGACGACCTGGTGTTGCAGGTGGAGGATGACGGGCCGGGCATCCCGGCCGACCGGCTGGCGACGATCCTGGACCCGGCCGGGACGGAGGATGGCTCGGACCCGGCGGCGGGCAGCGGGTCCATCGGACTGCGCAACATTGACCGCCGGCTGCAGACCCTGTACGGGGAGGGCTACCGGCTGCGGATCGCGTCTGAGGCCGGTCACGGCACGCGGGTTTGGATCAGGATACCGATTCACAGGGGAGGCGACGATGCGCATTCTCATCGCCGATGATGAGGCCCCGGCGCGGGGGGAACTGCGCTACATCCTGGAGGCGTTGGCGCCGGAGGCGACCTTCTACGAGGCCACCGACGGCGGGGAGGTGCTGCGACTGGTCGAGGGCGAGCCGGTGGACGTGGTCTTCCTGGACATCCGCATGCCCGGCCCCGACGGCCTGGAGGTGGCGGCGACGCTGATGGAAGGGCCGGAGCCGCCCTTGATCGTCTTCGCCACCGCTTACGACGAGCACGCCCTGCGGGCCTTCGAGCTGGCCGCCCTCGACTACGTGGTCAAGCCCTTCGACGAGCGGCGGCTGGCCCAGACGATGGAGCGGATCCGCCGGGCCCTGAGCGAGCGGGCCTTGCTGGCCCGGCGACGGGAGGCGCTGCGCCAATACCTGCAGGAAGCGGCCCCGGCCGGCGGCCTGACCAAGCTGTGGGGCCAGCGGGAGAACGAGAACTGGGTGCTGGTGGACTACCGGGACCTGCTCTGGGCGGTGGCCGAGGCCAAGCGGGTCTACGTGAAGACCACGGCCGGCGAGAAGCTCCTGGTCCATCACACCCTGAAGGAGCTGGAGGCGCGCCTGGCCCCCCACGGCTTCGTCCGGGTGCACAAGAGCTACCTGGTCAACCTGGACCACGTGGCCGAGGTGGTGCCCTGGTTCTCCGGCACCTACGTCATCCGCATGGCCGATGAGGGGCGCACCCAGATTCCGATGTCGAGGCGATATGCAGCACGGTTGAAGAAGTTGACGGGATGGCGTTGACCGATGAGAAAGGAGTGTAGGCGATGGCGAGAAGCTTTGTCCGAAGAGCGGTCCTGGTTGTCCTGGCGGTCGGCGCGGCAGCGCTGGCCCTGGGGGTCGTCGTCCGGTTCGCCGGGGCCGGCGCGGCCTTGGCCCCGACCAGCTCCACGGTCACCTACACCCTCCAGGGGCGAGTCTACCGAGGAGAGGTCGGGACGGAGCCGCCGGCCAGCCAGCCCATCGAAGGGGTGGTGGTGAGCCTCTACTGCTCCAACAACCCGGGGCAGCAGGGGGTCTTTCTGCGCAGCACCACCACGGACGGCACCGGCTGGTATGGCTTGGATGTCTACGACACGGACGTGTGCGAGTTCTTCAACATCGTCGAGACCGATCCCGACGGCTACATCTCGGCCGGGGTGACGACCGTCGGTGGCAACGCGGTGGACTACAACTGGATCGAGTACACCGCCCCTCTGGAGGGGCAGACGCTCACCGGCAACAAGTTCTGGGACCGACTGCCCGTGCTCTCCGGGTACGTCTACGAGGGGGAGATGGACGACGAAAGCTCCCCTCTGGCGGACGTCGTCGTCTCCCTGTACGGTGCGAACAACCCCTATCCCGATCTGGGGACCTTCCTCATCAGCACCACCACCAACATCTCCGGTCGGTACGCCCTGCAAGTCTCCCCGGGCTACTCGTACTACCACATCCTCGAAACCGACCCGGACGGCTACACCTCCGTCGGGGCGTCCACCGTGGGAGGGTCGGCGCAGACGCTGAACTGGATCGAGTACGTCGTCCCTTTGGGCAACCGGGTGTTGGACGGGAACAAGTTCTGGGACCGTAGTGGGGTCGTCACGCCCGATCTGGAGATCACCGACATCTGGAGCGAGGGGAACGCCATCTGCTACCAGGTCGCCAACGTCGGCTACGCAACGGCCCAGCGGGGGCACGCCACCGCCCTGTTCGTTGACGGCGGATACCGGGTTACCCAGACCGTGGACGTGGACTTGGAGCCCGAGGGGAGGTGGGAGGGGTGCTTTGGGTACGATTGGACCTGCACCCCCATCACGGATACCGTGACCGTGCAGGCCGACTACGGGGATAGGGTGGACGAGAGCGACGAGACCAACAACTCCCGGCAGGAGCAGTGGACCTGCGACGTGACCCCTCCCGAGATCATCTCCGGCCCCACCGTCCTGGAGGTGACCTCCAGCACCGCGCTCATCGCTTGGGTCACCGATGAGCCGAGCGACAGCCTGGTGCTGTACGGCAAGCTGGCCGGACGGTACGCGAGCGAGGCGATCCGTACCGACCCGGTGACCACCCACACCGTCACCTTGGAGAACCTGGAACCGGCCACAACCTACCATTTCGTGGTCCGTTCCTCCGATGCGTCCGGGAACGCCGGGACCAGCCAGGATCAGACCTTCAGGACGGCTGCCCCGCCGGACAGCACCGACCCGGCCCTATCCCTGGACGATCCCGGCCCCTGCCGGGGGGTGGTCACCGTCACCGTCTCCGCCACCGACGATACCGGGGTGGAGAGGGTGGAGTTCTACCTGGACGGCGAACGGATCTTCACCGATTACTCCTCCCCCTTCGAGCTCCCCCTGGACACGACGGTCTACGCGAACGGGGAGCACACGTTGACGGCCATCGCTTTCGACCTGGCCGGTCGGCAGGCCACCGACACGCTCTTGGTGGATGTCAACAACCTGAAGGACGCCAGTTACCCCTCCATCTCGATCACCTCCCCCTCCCAGGGAGCCACCGTCTCCGGCGTGACGAGCCTCGTTGCCTCCCTCTCCGACGACACCGGTCTGATCTCGGCCCGTTTCTACGTGGACGGCAGCTACACCGCCTTCACCGGCTGGGACGTCAACCAACCTCCCACCACCGCCGTGGTGACGTTCACCTGGGATACCCGCGCCCAGAGCAACGGCAGCCAGCACCGTCTGGGGCTCGAGGTGTACGACATAGATGGGAAGGTGAGCGTGGCCTATGTGGACGTCGTGGTGAACAACG
>WFUY01000418.1 GCA_015484715.1 Thermoflexales bacterium
CGCCAAGGCCGTGGGCAAGGGCGAGATGAGCCTCGAGGCGTTCAAGCAGAAGTACGCCGACCACCTGGACCTGCTCATTGACCCCGACCATCCCGACCTGGGGCCGGTGAACAATCAGTTCGTCTTCCAGGCCGGGCGCATCGAGCATGGCCGCAAGGAGCTGGGCAAGCGCTTCACCTACAAGAGCTTCGGCTCCGTGAACTTCTTCGAGCACACCACCATCTGCGAGCAGTCCCACCACATCGCCTTCAAGGAGATCACGCACAACTACAAGACCGGGAAGCGGAAGGAGCACCTGAAGCCGGACATCGTCAACGCCGAATACGTGATCTTCTTCGGCACCGGGGCCTTCGAGGCGAACTTCGGCCCGCCTTCCATTGCTGAGAAGGTGACGGACTCGCTGGTCAACCGCAAGAACTTCACCATGGTCGTCGTGGACCCGCGCATGTCCAAGACGGCAGCCCAAGCCGACCGCTGGGTGCCCATCAAGCCCGGCACCGATGCCGCCCTGGCCCTGGGGATGCTGCGCTGGATCATCGAGAACGAGCGCTACGACCGCACCTACCTGGAGAACCCCAACCCCGAGGCGGCGAAGGCGGACGGCGAAACCACCTGGACCGACGCCACCCACCTGGTGCGCACCGACGAGATGGCCTTCCTCACCGCCGAGGACGCGGGCCTGACGCCGCCGGAGGACGGGAAACCGCCTTTCCGCGTCGTGATGACCGAGGACGGTCCGGCCCTGGCAGACACGGCCTCCGGTGGCTTGCTGGAGTTTACCGGCGAGGTGAACGGCATCCCGGTGAAGACGGCCTTCACCCTGCTCAAGGAGCGGGTGATGGAGAAGGCGCCGGAGGAATACGCGGAGACCTGCGGCGTGGATGCCCGCCTCATCGCCGATCTGGCGGAGGAGTTCACCTCCCACGGCAAGAAGGCCGTCGCCGAGCTCTACCGGGGGCCGGTCCAGCACACCAACGGTTACTACAACGCCCAGGCCATCATCCTGCTCAACGTGCTCATCGGCAACGCGGACTGGAAGGGTGGCTGGAGTGCCGGCGGAGGGCACTGGCACGAGGACGGCTCCAAGGGCGGCCCGTTCCCCAAGGCGCTGGTGGCCGGCGGCACCCCCGGCGGGTTGGCTGCCTTCGGCGTGAAGCTCGCGCGGGAGGGCATGCACTACGAGGACACCACCCTCTTCCAGCGCGACGGCTACCCGGCGAAGCGTATGTGGTACCCCTTCAGCGGCAACGTCTACCAGGAGATCATCCCCAGCGCCGCCGACGGGTACCCCTACCCCATCAAAGCGCTCCTCATTCACAAGGGGACGCCGGCGCTGGCCTGCCCCGCGGGCGACAAGCAGATCCCACCTCTGATGGACCCCCAGGTGATCCCGCTGGTCATCGCCTGCGACATCGTCATCGGTGAGACGACGATGTACGCCGACTACGTGATCCCCGACCTGACCTACATGGAGCGCTGGGGCACGCCCCACGTCTCGCCGGACAACCTGGTGAAGGTGAGCAAGGTGCGCCAGCCCATGGTGGCTCCCATCACAGAGATCGTGAACGTGGACGGCGAGGAGATGCCCATCTGCCTGGAGACCTTCCTCATCGCCGTAGGCAAGCGGCTGGGGCTGCCGGGCTTCGGCAAGGGCGGCTTCGGCGAGGCCGGCGACTTCCACCGGCCCGAGGACTTCTACCTGAAGCTGGTGGCCAACATCGCCTGGGGCGACAAGGAGGACGGTTCCGACGCGGTGCCCGAGGCCTCAGACGAGGAGGTGGAGCTCTTCCGCAAGGCCCGTCGCCACCTGCCGCCGGCCGTCTTCGATGAAGCCAAGTGGCGGGCGGCGGTGGGAGACGACGAATCCCTGTGGCGGCGCGTGGTTTACGTGCTGAACCGAGGCGGGCGCTTCGAGTCCTTCGAGAGGGCCTACGACGGCGACAAGCTGGCCCACAAGTACAAGGGCCCCTTCAACCTCTTCGTGGAGCGCGTGGCGAAAGCCCGCCACAGCATCACCGGTCGGCGCTTCGACGGCCTGCCCCACTACGAGCCGCCCAAGAACGGCCTGGGCGAGGTGGCCTACGACGAGGAGTTCCCCTTCCACCTGATCACCTTCAAGGAGATCACCGGTGGGCAGAGCCGCACCATCTCCTCCTACTGGCTGAGCGCCCTCCTGTCGGAGAACCACGTGCTCATCAACCGGCGCGACGCCGAGGCCCTGGGCATCCGCGACGGCGATCGGGTGCGCATCGTGGGCAAGAGCAACCCCGACGGCGTGTGGAACCTGGGGCACGGGCGGGTGAGGCCCGTGGAGGGCAAGGCCAAGGTGACCGAGACCATCCGGCCCGGCGTGGTCGCCGTCTCCTGGCACTACGGCCATTGGTCCTACGGTGCCAGCGACGTGGAGGTGGACGGCCACATCATCAAGGGCGATCCACGGCGGGGCACAGGGCTGTGCACCAACGCCGTGCTGCGGGTGGACGATGCCACGGGCAACACCTGCCTGAGCGACCCCATCGGCGGCAGTGCCAGCTTCTACGACACACGGGTGAAGGTGGTGAAGGGGTAACGGGCCTCGCGGCTTGAGCCCGCCGGCCCGGTGGCGCATCCAGGGGGGTGACCGAGGTCACCTCCCTGGCTTTTTCTGCCCGGCTGTGATACAATGGGAGGGCGAATCCACAAGTCAGCGAGCACGGCCTATGCGAATCCCATTCGTCCTCCCACTGCTCTTCGCTTTCGCCTCTTTGCTCCTGCTCCTCTCGGTC
>WFUY01000419.1 GCA_015484715.1 Thermoflexales bacterium
CCCCAACCGCAGGGGGTAACGCCCTGGAGGCACCCCAAAGGGGATCGTGATCTCAAACCGCTCCACCACCACCTCGCCCGGCTCCCACCAGGGGGTGTTCAGCCGGCTGTCCGTCGTCCAGCGATAGGCCCGATCGCCCAGCAGGACGAAGGGCAGGTAGTAGTCTTTCAGCCGGCGATCCGTCCGCATCGCCAGCGTCAGGTAGACCGTTTCCCCGACCGGCACCCGCTCCCGGTCCAGCTCGTAGCCCAGAAGCTGGATCAGGCCATCGGCCACCAAGTCCAGGCGCTGCGCCAGAAGGGGAAGGGTACGGTCAGAGGAGAGCAGCACCCGGTAGAGGGTGGGGCCGACGGGGCGCAGCCGCAGACCATAGACCCGCTCGGGGCACCGGTCGGGAGGCTGAGGGCGCACCTCGGCCTGGGCCACCTCCCGCCGGTAGCCCGAGAGGTAGAGGGGACGCTCGAAGCGGGGGATGCACTGCTCGTGGGCGACGCGGGCCCAGACGTTCTCCACCCAGGGGTTGGCGCTGCCGGCGGCGACAAAGACCAGTTCGACGTCCTGGGGGTCCAGCCGGCGTCCTTCCACATACTGGGCGTACCAGAGGGGGGTCAGGTGCTCCCAGTCGGCCAGGAGCACGGCCCCCTCACCCCGGCCGGCGAAGCGGTCGAACACTTCCTGTGTATAGGTCTCGGCGGCCCGGTAGTTCCGTAGGGAGAGGCGAGGGCCATTGTGCAGCGCTGTCATCATCGGCAGGACCAGCAACAGGAGCGCCAACCCGCTGCCCAGCCATTCCCTGGGACACCCCCACTGTCGGAGGAGGGCGGCAAGCCAGCCGGCACCCAGCCCGGCCAGTACCGCCACCACCGTGAAGGGGATGAGCAGGTAGGCCATCACGTCCTGGACGGTGTTGATGGTGAAGGCCAGGTGGGTGAGGAAGAAAGGGAGGAGCAAAGAGGCCGGTTTCGGACGGCGGCGGAGCAGCCAGAGCAGGCCCGCACCGGCCAGCGCCAGCGTCGGCAGAGGGTACTGGAGCCGCAGCAGTTCCCAGAAGACCCGCAGCCGGTCCGGCTGATCGGCCAGCCCGAAGTGGAAGAGGTTGACCCGCAGCCCCTGGGCCGTGGCGTGGCGGACGAAGCCGGCCCAGGTCCGCATATCGGTGGGGCCGAAGGGGGCCGTGGGACTGCGCAGGGGGAAGTATAGGAAGGGAACCAAGCCCATAGCCAGGGCCGCACCGATCTTCAGCAGGGAACGGGGTTCCCGCAGGAGGCGAGGGCGCAGGATGAGGGTGAAAAGCAGGTAGGCCGGCCCTCCGAAAGCCAGCAGGGGGTGGTGAGTGACCCCCAAGGCGGCCAGGAAGGCGAAGGCGTAGAGCCAACGGGGTCGCGCCGTCCGCCACCAGCGGAGGCCGGTCCAGAGGGTGAGGGCAGCCAGGGCGGCGCTGACGATGTGGGCATTGGCGTGGAGGCTGTGCTGCCAGAAGTCGGCGCTGGCAGCCAGGGAGAGGGCGGCGAAGAGGGCGGCCAGGAGAGGCCCGGATGGGGAGACCTGGGGCGTCGTAGAACGGCCCTGGGCGGACCGGGAGGAGGAGAGCAGCATTGCCACCATCCCGTAGACCAGCAGCACCGTCACGGCGCCGGCCGTTGCTGCCAACAGGTTGGTTCGGTAGGCCACCGTCCCCACCGACACCAACCGCTGCCAAAGGGCTGCCAGCAGTGTGTAGAAGGCGTAGCCCGGCGGATGGGCGATGCCCAGGATGTAGGGGATGAACTGGTACTCTGTCGGATCGCCGAAGAGGACCCCCGGGGCCAGCGTGAGGGTGTAGAGGACCAACACGCCGGCGAAAAGGGGACCGGTAGCAAGGGATACCAGGTGGGGGCGAAGGCGTTCCATCCGCTTGAGAGTGCTCAGGGCTTCGTGAGCAGGCATAGACCATCCTGAAGAAGCGGCAGTCTTCCCCTTGCCCGTTGCCGTCTCTCCGGTCACCTGCCGGGCGCCGGGCGTCCGGCCGACCGGAGGAGCAACTCGCAGGGCTTTGGAATTATACCCGCTTTTGCGACGAAGGCCACCGGGTAAACCCTTGCAGTTCCCCCCTCTTGCGAGTATAATTACGACATCCTGGGCCGTCCTGGTTGCCCTGGGGGGGGGCGAAAGGGGCTGAAGTGCATGAGTAGGGAAGACAACGGGTTGTATCAGGAACTACGTGGGTTAGGAGGTGTCCTTTGGCCAAGATTTTGATCGTGGAAGATGATCGGTCAACCACCGGGTTGTTGCAGACCCTTTTCGAGATCGAGGGGTATCAGACGGCCCTTTGTCCCGATCCCGACCGGGTGCTCACCGTCGCCCGCGAGGTGGCTCCCGATCTGATCCTGATGGATTACCACCTGGCGAAGCAGGAGAGCCTTCCGCTGCTCCGAGCCCTGAAGGCTGACGCCGATCTGAAGGCGATCCCGGTCCTGATGGTCTCAGGGCTGGATCACAGCATCGAGTGTGAGCGAGCGGGGGCTTCAGGCTTCATCCTCAAGCCCTTTCGGCCCGCCGAGCTTTTGGCAGAGGTCAAACGACTGCTCAACTGATGGACGGGACGTGGTCCCGTCATATTTTGCAGAGATTTTGCGAGAGGTGGAAAGAATGTGATGAACAACAAGCGCAGAAATTCCAACAGTTCTCACCAGTGGCGGCGTATGGACCTGCACATCCATACGCCTGCTTCGGCGGATTACGAGGAGCCGGAGCGCACCTATTTGGAGATTTTGCAGACAGCAGAAGCCCGAGGATTGGACATTATCGCCTTTACCGACCACAACACGGTGGCCGGCTACGAGAAGATGCGTAAGGAGATCCAGGAGCTGGAGCTGTTGGAACGGCTCCAGCGGATCCGCCCCGAGGAGGCACGCCAGCTTGAGGAATACCGACGCCTGTTGCAGAAGCTCCTGGTGCTCCCCGGCTTCGAGTTCACCGCCACCTTCGGATTTCACATCCTGGGCATCTTCTCCGACACGACCCCCCTGCGGGAATTGGAGTTCATCCTCCTGGAGCTGAAGGTCCCACCGGAGAAGCTCTACGAAGGGAGTGTGGAGGTCGGGGCTACCTCGGATGTGCTGACCGCCTATCGGGTGATTGACGAGGCCGGCGGCATTGTGATTGCGGCCCACGCCAACTCTGCCCACGGTGTGGCGATGCGCGGCTTCGATTTCGGCGGACAGACCCGGATTGCCTACACCCAGGACCCCCACCTGCACGCCCTGGAGGTGACCGACCTGGACAAGAAGGGGCGGCGCACGACGGCCAACTTCTTCGACGGCTCGAAGCCCGAGTACCCCCGTCGCATGCGTTGCATCCAGGGCTCCGACGCCCACCGGCTGGTGCGGGACCCCGGCAACCCTAGGCGGTTGGGCATCGGAGACC
>WFUY01000420.1 GCA_015484715.1 Thermoflexales bacterium
CATCACCACGGCCTACGGCAACGAGGAGATCGCCATCCAGGCCCTGCAACTGGGCGTGCGAGACTACATCAAAAAACCCTTCGAATCCCTGGAGTATCTGCTGAATGCTGTGCGCAAAGTCCTGGGGGAGGCCCGCCTGCGCCAGGAGCGGGATGCCTTCTTCGAGGAGCTGGAACAGCGGGTGGAGGAGCTGACGCGCCTGCAGCAGATCTCCCTGCGCCTAGGCCAGATGAGCCTGGGAACGGCCATCGAGGACATCTACCGAAAGCTGAACGAACAGGCAGCCACCCTCCTGGACGCAGAGATGTCCGCCATCCTGCTTTACAACGCCGAGCAGGAGCGCTTGGTCTACCACCCCCCCGGGTATGGGGTGCCGGACGAAGCTCTCCAGGACTACCAGATTCCCCTGCGGAGGAACATCCAGATCTGGCGAGCCTGGCAGGCCGGCTTTCCGTTGATCATCAACGACGTCTCCACCAATCCCATGGTGCGGGCTATGCGCCTGGATCACCTGGCCCGCCGGGTGGGGGTCCGCTCCACCATCCTGGCCGTCATCCGGGCCGGCGGCTCCCCCATCGGCGTGCTCCAGGTCTCCAACAAGCGGGACAACCTGGGGTTCACCGAGGCCGACGGACGGGTGCTGGAGATCTTCTCCGCCCAGGGGGGGATCGCCATCCAGAACGCCCGTCTCCTCCAGCGCCTCAAGACACTCCACCAGATCAGCGAGGCCCTCACCTCCCGCTTGGAGCGGGAAGCGGTGCTCGACCGGGTGCTCCAGGGCGTCCGAGAGATCCTCCCGGTCGAGGGGATCTCTATCTGGCTGACCACCCCCAAACCAGGCGGGGAACCGCCGGTCCTCCAGCTGGTCGCCGCCCACTCCCCCGGCCTGGGCAACCAGTGCCCCGACATCCAACTGGCCGTGGGCGAGGGCATCGCCGGCTGGGTGGTGAAGACGGGCGAGCCCGCGCTGGTCCCGGATGTGCAGCGGGACGAGCGTTTCTCGCCTCAACTGGATCAGATGACGGGCTTCCAGACCAAATCTCTCCTCTGCGTCCCCCTGATCGGACGCAAGGAGGTCATCGGTGTCATCGAGGTGGTGAACAAGATCGGGGGGATGTTCGACCAGGAGGACGAGGACCTGCTGCGGCTGGTGGCTGCTTCGGTGGCCGTCGCCGTGGAGAACGCCCGCCTTTTCGACGAAGAACGCAAACGCATCCAGGAGATGGAAACGCTCCTGGAGGTGGGCCAGGCGGTGACTCAGGCGGTCTCGGAGCACCCCAAGCGGGTCTTGGAGCAGATCGTCAAAGGGGCGTGTGAGGTGGTGGGGGCCGACTGCGCAGTCATCTACCCCTACGTCTCCGGCCGGGGCGACGTCTACGATGTGCAGAACGTCGCCACCTACGGGACCCGCTATCCCCTCTCGCTGACGGAAGGGGGCACGGCGGTCCGCGATCCCGCCGACCGGGTCCGCCAGGAAGGCATCCTCTGCTATGAGGACCTGGAACGGGAAGCGCCCGAACTGCTGGAGACGCCCTTCATCGCCCGGGAGCAGATCCGGGCCTTTGCCGGCTTCCACCTGGCCGTGGGCGACCACCCCCTAGGCATCCTCTACGTGAACTTCCGGCAGCCCCACCCCTTCAGCGAGGACGAACTGACCACCCTGCGGCTCTTCGCCAACCAGGCTGCGCTGGTCATTGACAAGTCCCGCCTCTTCGAGAAGCTCAACCAGGACCTCTTCCAGGCCAACCTGGAACTGGAGCGGGCCAACGCGGAGTTGCACCGTAAGATTCGGGAACTGGAAGAACTGCAGAAGATTGACAAGGCGATCACCTCCACGCTGGACATTGACCGGGTGCTGGACCGGATCCTAGAAGGTGCACTGAACATCATCGGGGCTCCCTACGGCAACATTATGCTCCTGGACCGGCTGGCCGGTGAGGTGGTCTCCAAGGTCGGTCGGGGGCTGAGCAAGAGCACCATCCGGCTGAAGCTGGACGAGACGGGCGTCACCCGCTTGATCGAGAAGAAGCGGCCCACCATCGTGCCTGACGTCACCCGTCCCCCCTGGCAAAGCTGGCGCTGGGCCGATTGGTATCGAGAGATCATCCCCGAGGCCCGGTCGGCCCTTTCGGTCCCCATTCTCGGCGGCCCTCAGGGAGAGCCCATCGGCGTCATCAACATCGGCAGCCCCAAGCCCGGTGCCTTCACTCGGGACGATCAACGGCTGCTGGAGGCGCTGGCGAGCCAGGCCGCCATCGCCATCCAGAACGCCCGCTACCTGGAGGCAATGCGGGAGTCGCAACGGCGGCAGATGGAAGCGGAGAAGATCGCGGCGATGGCCGACATCGCCGGCAACATGGTCCACCGGATCAACAACAACGTGGGGGCCATCCGGGCTATGCTCCAGCAGATCGAGTTGAAGATGATGCAGGGCACCCTGACCAACGCCTACCTGCGGGACAAGCTCCAGGCCATCCGGGAGAACGCCGAACAGACGCTGGAGATCGCCCGACGGATCCGCCGCCCCTTCCAGCCGATGACGCTGGAGCCGATCCAGGTGAACAGCGCCATCATCCGGGCCTGGACCGAGATCTCTTCGATGCCACCGGGCATCACCGTGATCAAAGAGTACGCCGAGGACCTGCCGCCGGTGATGGCCACCCCTCAACTGAGCGAAGTCTTCCTAAACCTAATCACCAACGCGCTGGAGGCGATGGGGGATGAGGGCACGCTGCGGATACGGACGGAGCAGACCGACGAGAACTGGGTGAGCGTTTACGTTTCCGACACCGGACCGGGTATCCCTAAGGACCAGCAAGAGGAAATTTTCCGTATGGGGACCACAACGAAGAAGGGAGGACTGGGCTACGGCCTCTGGTGGTCACGGATGTTTATGCGACGGTTGGGGGGGGACATCCTGGTAGAGAGCGAGGTCGGGAAGGGAAGCACCTTCATCGTGCGCATACCCATCCGTAAAGTCTCCCCAGGCCGGGAGGGGAGCACGGAAGACAGGGAGGCAGGCGCGGGAGAGGAGAGGTGAAGGATGACCAAGCAGCGCCGAATCCTGATTGTCGAGGACAACGAGGAATGGCGGGAGCAGATCCTGAGGGAGCCTCTGGAAGAAGAGGGCCACTTGATCACCACCGCCCGCAGCTACCAGGAAGCAATCGCCGCGTTGGAGGCCCAGCCCTTCGACCTGGCCGTCGTAGACATCAACCTGACGGGCATTCAAGGCAATCGGGATGGCGAGAGGGTCTTGCAGTACATCGCGCGATCGGGCCGCGCTATTCCCACCATCGTGGTCAGCGGATCGCGCCAGGTGACCCAGGCCAGCGTACAGCGTTTCCATCCCTTCGCCTTCCTGGATAAGAGCCGGTTTGACCTCCTCGAGTATATCACCATTTTGCATCAAGTGTTGCATTAGGTGAAGATGATGACGGGAGAAGAGAACGCCTCGGCGCACTGGGGTAGGGTGTTGGTGGTGGAGGATGAACACTACTGGCAGCAGGTGCTGCGGGAGACGCTAGAGGACACCTGCGAGGTGGAGTTGGCCTCCAGCTACGAAGAGGCGAAGCGAGCCCTGACCCGAGCCCAGGACGAGGGACGCCCTTTCCACCTGGTCACCGTGGACATCGGCCTGCCCGATCTAGGAGGCAGCGTATCCGACATCGAAGGCACCTCGTATCCTCAGGTTAAGGCAGGGCAGCGCATTGTCCACTACGTCAACCTGCACTACCCCCAGGCCCTCTGCATCGTGGTAACAGGCCGGCCCGACATCTCCACGATGCAGGTGCGGGACTTCTTCAAACGCTACAACGTCTTCGACTTCATCACCAAGGACCAATTCGACCTCCAGGAGTTCCGGGAGATCGTCTACAAGGCCCTGATGGAAGCCCAACGGCAGGAGCAACGGGCCGATGGACGCTACATCGGGCGCTACGAGATCCTGGAGGAGCTGGGCCGGGGGGCCATGGGGATCGTCTACAAGGCCCGTGATCCCAACATTGACCGCATCGTGGCCCTGAAGGTGCTCCATCCGGCCCTTAGCGCCCACCCGGAACTGCAACAGCGTTTTCGACGGGAGGCCCGTTCGGCGGGCCGACTGGTCCACCCCAACATCGTCATCGTCTTCGACGCGGCGGAGGACCGGGGAACCTCCTTCCTGGTGATGGAGTATTTGGACGGCCCCACCCTGGCGACGGTCATCGAACGGGAGGGGCCGTTGTCCGTCCAACGGAGCGTCCAGATCGCCATCCAAATCTGCGATGCCCTGGACTACGCCCACCAACAAGGGGTGATCCACCGCGACATCAAGCCCTCCAATGTCATCCTTCTGCCCGGCGATCAGGTGAAGATCACCGATTTCGGCATCGCCAAGCTGGTGGAAGGGCCGCAACTGACCCGAACAGGGATCGTGGGCACCTTCAACTACATGTCACCAGAGCAGGCGATGGAAGAGCCGGTGGATCACCGGGCCGACATCTACTCGCTGGGCATCGTCCTTTTCGAGATGCTGACCGGACAGGTACCCTTCCAGGCGGACACGCCCGTGGCGGTGGCGATCAAGCACATCTCTGAGCCTCTGCCGCCTCCCCGCCAGCTCAACCCCGCCATTCCACCCGCCCTGGAGACGATCATCTTCAAGGCCGCAGCTAAGCGCCGGGGGGAGCGCTACCAGACCGCCGGGGAGATGGCCACCGCCCTCCGAGCCCTGTGAGAGAGGACCTCGATGAGCGAGGCACCGCGAATCTTGATCGTGGAAGACGACCCTAAGTGGCAGGCGATCCTGCGGGAGATTCTGGAAGACCTGGGATACCGGGTGAGCCTGGCCAGCACCTATCAGCAGGCCCGACAGGCCCTCGAAGAGGTCTCCCCCTTCTCCCTCGTCATCCTGGACCTAGAGCTGGATGCGGCCACGCCCCTCCTGGAAGGGCAGCGTCTGCTCAACCACATCCGCCACCACCACGAGAACACCCGCTGCATCATCGTCAGCGGTCGGGGGACCATCCAGGTGGTTCGGGTCGCCTTCAAAGAGTTCCAGATCGTGGACTTCATCGAGAAGAACCGTTTCGACATCCCCTACTTCGAAGAGGTGGTCACGACTACCCTAGCAAGAGGCGAGCGAGAAGTCACGCGGGCGAAGACGGTAGAGCGGTTGAGCCAGCTCTACGCCGAACTCCGAGCCTTGGACGATGTGTTGAACGAGACCCGACGGCAGTACGATCAGGGCCTGCTAGACGTGGGGCGATACACCCAGCTCCAAAAGAGCTACCGAACCCAGTACTACACCCTGGTAGACCGGCTGCAGGCCCTGATCACCGACCCGATCCTGGAAGGGCTGGACGATGTCCTGGAGCGGGCTCGAGGGGGCGGGGAGTCCTCCGAGGCGCTGAAGGCGGTGCTGCGGGAGCAGGCCGCCCAGAGGGGATGGGGAAGTCGCATCTACGAACAGATTGACCAGCACCAGGGCGAGATCGCCAGCCTAGTGGTGACCATCGCCATCGAGCTGCTGAGGTCCGCCGAGGTGTAGGAAAACCCCAAACCATTGGGGCGACCCCTCTGGGTCGCCCCGATGCTTCTTGATCCCCCACCCCTCGTCGCTAACCTCGATGGTGGTCAGGGTGGGAATCGAACCCACTGCCTCACGATCGTTCAACGTGCGCTCTGCCGGTGAGCTACCTGACCTCCGCGCTCGGACCCAGAGTACCACGCCAGGGCGGGTTTGTCTATGGATGGATTCACGGACGAGACGTGGATTTCCTCACACCAAGGTGAAGGGGCCAGGAGGGCCCGGCGGACAACGTCTATGGGGAGACCACCGGAGGGGTCATCGGTGGCTGCCCTCTACCGCCCCACATCCTCGTAGACGGCCAACGTCTCCCGCACCACCCGCTCCCAGGAGAAGCGGGCCGCCTGGGCCAGCCCCTGCCGACGCATCCGCCGGCGCAACGCCTCGTCCTCCCACACCCGCCCGATGGCCTCGGCCAGCGCCTCCGGGGAGGTCGGATCCACCAGCAGCCCCGCCTCCCCCACGACCTCGGGCAGCGAGGCCCGGTCGGAGACGACGACGGGCGTGCCGCAGGCCATCGCCTCCAGGGCCGGCAGTCCGAACCCCTCGTAGAAGGAGGGGAGCACCAGACAGCGGGCCGCGTTGTAGAGCCCCACCAGGTCCTCGTCGGAGACCCCCTCCAGGAAGCGGACCTGCCCCTCCAGCCCCAGGGCCTGCAGCCGGGCGAAGATCTCATCGTAGAGCCAGCCCCGCCGGCCCACCAGGACCAGGGGCACCTCCAGGCCGGTCTGTCGCAGCCGGTGGATCGCCTCCAGTAGCGTGGGCACGTTCTTGCGGGGCTCCAGCGTCCCCACGAAGAGCAGAAAGGGCTCCGGCAGCCCGTAGCGGTCGGCCACCGCCCGCGCTTGGGCCGGCGCCAGCGGTCGGCAGCGGGGGTCGGCGGCCAGGTGGACGACCGTCACC
>WFUY01000421.1 GCA_015484715.1 Thermoflexales bacterium
CATCTGGACTTCTTCGAGGGAGAGTTGTCGGTTCAGAAAGCCGTCGAAGTTGGGGGAGACGAGGAGAAAGCCCCTGCGGGCTTCCCGACGCGATAGGGGAATGCGAAAGCGAGCCCCCTTCAGGGAGAGGGCGATGGGGAGCACCGTTTTGCCATCGGGGAGGGTGATGATGGGGACATCTCTGTTGCGCAGGCGCTGGCGGATGGAGGCAGCGGGGTTCTTGGCCTTGGAGGGCCAGAGTTCCAGGACCTGCCGGATGAATTCGTCCAGCGGGGTAGGGCCATCCAGCCGGGCGGTGACCTGGGCCATTGCCTCGCTCAGGGTAATGGGTTTCTCCTGGTTGCTCATAGGCTATCTCCGAAGCGTTTCCAGCATAGGGACCAACTTGTACTTGCGCCGGTGGCGGGTGAGGAGGCCGTCCAGGTAGACATCCCAAGCGGCTCCGCGGCCGGCCGCCAGGTAGGCAGCCCGGGCTTTCTCCAGCCAGCGGATGGCGTGGTGGTAGTACCGGGACTGCCCGGCATCCATGATCCTCTCGGCCTGCTGCTGGCATTGCCGGATCACCCAGTCGGGATGGCTTTCGATGGCGGCGTCCACGACGCGCTCCAGGGTGTCGTAGGAGACGTAGGCGACGCGGTCTACGGCCTGGACCGCCCGGTCCACCAGCCCTTCGTGCAGGTAGATCTCAACGGCCGCTTCGGCATCGGCAAGCCGCTCCACGTGCTCCAGGAGCCGGGGCTTGATCTTGGGCCAGCGTGGGCCGGCCAGCTCCTGCACACGCCGGTAGGAGGCCAGGTCGGGGCCCTCCCGGAAGGCGACGATGGCGGCTTCCAGGGCCATCTCCTCGCGACCTATGCTCTGGGCTGTCTCGCTCAGCCAGCGGGCGAGGGGTTTTTGCATCCCTTCCAAGGTGAGGCCGTGCTCGGCGATGCGAAGGGCCTCTTCGACCGCCCCGTGCTCCCGCAGGGTCTTGGCCAGGGCCAGCGCTTCCTCGGCGGAGGCGGTGTGGCGCAGCCCGTAAGCCACGGCCTCCTGCACGCGCCCCAGCCGCACCAGCATCCGCAAGTAGTGCTTGGTCTGCCCCTCGGCCTCGGCCAGGTAGAGATACTCCTGGTAGCGCCCCTGGCGTTCCAGGACGTTGAGCCGGGCGACGGCCAGTGCATCGGCGTACCAGGGGGCTTCATCTTCCCAGGCTCCCTTCTCGGTGATCTCGCCCTGGAGCACCCGCAGCAGCGGGGGGTAGTCCCATCCCTGTCGGGCGGCCTCGCGGGCGACCTCGAAGACATCATCCAGGCCGTACTCGTCCAGCTCGTACTGCCACTGGGCCAGCTTTTGCTCCCAGGTTCGGCGTTCTTGGGGCGAGAGGTCGGCGCTGAGGATCGCCTCGGCCCAGGCCGGGGCCAGGTCGTCGAAGAAGCCGCTCACGTCGCCGTTGGAGTCGTCGAGGTAGACCCAGCCGGCGATGTACTCATCGGTGATGGCCTCGAGGATGGTCAGGGCGTTGCGCCCATCTCCGGCCTCGATGAAGTCCCAGGCCCGGTTGAGCAGTTGACGTACTTCATCCACCACCCCGGCGATCTCCCAGTAGGCCTCGGAGGGGGGCATCCGGTCCAGGCTGTGCAAGAGGTAGCGGACTTGACGCCGGAAGGTGGCGGGGTCCACGGGTGTCCGCCGTTGGCGCGGGGCCCCCTCGGCCGCCTCGGCGGCCTCGGCAGGAGCGGTCTGCATCAGAGAGATCTCGTGCTCGATGCGGTCGGCCAGGTCGGGGGCCCCCTCGGTCAGCTTCAGGAGCAGGGCCAGGAGCTGATCCCGACTCAGGTCGCTCAGCAATGTTTCCACCGAGGGGCGTTCCTCGATCTGGTCCGGCTCGTAGAGGCAGGTGAGCAGGACGGCGATGATGTGCTTGCACCAGCCGCCCCAGTCGTAAGGGCAGGAGCAGTAGGCACCGGTGAGGCCGTTTTCGTCGAAGGTGATCTCCACCTGGTAGGGGAGGTACTGGCTTCCCTCTACTTCGGCTTGGATGCGATTGCCCCGTCGGGTGATGGAGACGACGGCTCCGCTCCGGTAATAGTCCTGGCCGCGATGGAAGGATTGGTCGCTGGCGTGCTGCCGGATGGTGGATTCGCTCAGGTGGGGGATGGTCATTGGGGATCTCCTCGTCGCAGCAAGTAGAAGCTCTGCCCTTCCTCGAAGAGCAGGTCTACGACGGTGTACCCCCGGGCGAAGGCGGCCTCGAAGAGGGCGCGGGTGTGCAGTCGCCAGGCCCGGGCCAAGGCCATGTCGGCGGCCTTGATGGCCTGGAAGTGGGCGGGGATCTGGATCAGCAGCCGGTCCCCTGCGATGGGACGGGTTTGCTCCGGCGGACGGGGGGGATCGCCAGGGG
>WFUY01000422.1 GCA_015484715.1 Thermoflexales bacterium
TGTGTATAAGAGACAGCCCCTGGACGCCCACCACCTCCCCCTCCTCGACCAGGGGGCCTAGGATGCCGGAGAGGTATCGGACCTGGCGGTCCCGGGTGTAGATGGCGATCTCCTCCAGTTCGACCGCCTCCCGCAAAGCCCGTTGGAAGAGGGCCTGGACCTGGGGGCGATTCCGGGGCGGGATCATCGGGGTGATCGGGCGGCCGATGAGCTCCGCCGGCTCGTAGCCCAGCACCCCCCGGGAACGGCTGTTGATGAAGGTGTAACGGCCCTCCCGGTCCACGGTGAAGACCAGATCGAAGATCGTCTCCACCAACTCCTGGTAGCGGGTCTCGGAACGCTTCCAGGCGTGGGCGCAGGCGTCCAACACCCGCTCCAGGTTGGCGGCATATTCGGCCACCTCAGCCTCCAGCTGCTTCAGTGGGGTGATGTCCCGCAACACGGTGACCAGGGCGATCAGCCGATCCCGCTGTCGGATCGGCGTGATCTGCATGTCGTAGGTCCTGCCCGTCTCTGCGAAGGTGACGGTGGCTCCGACGAACCCATCGGAGCTCTGGAGGGCCTGCTCCATCGCCTTGATGGCCTCCTCGGGATCGGTCAGGTGCTCCATCAATTGTCGGATCTGCACCCGCTTCGGCGAGCTATCGGCTCCCTCAGGCAGGTGGAAGAGGCGACGGAAGGCTGCATTGGCGGCCACGATTCGGTTCCCATCGTCGAGGACGGCCACACCATCGGGGATGGCCTCGACCACAGTGCTCAGGGAGATGGGGATGACGGAGAAAAGTTGGTAGCGACGAGAGGCGTAGAAGGTGACCACGACGAAGATGGCGATAGCAGGCCCCATCAGCGAGGGGAAGACTACCCGGTAGAGCGGCAGGATCACCTCACTGGTCGCGCCGATGAGGAAGGCCACGAACAGGGCCAGGCTGACGTAGCGGAGTTGGTGGTGCCGGACCTCTCCCGCGCTCGTCCGCCTCCAGGTGGAGAGGGAGAGGATGAGAGCGAACAGGTAGTAAAGGGCCTCATAGAGGGCGAAGAGCCACCGTCCGCCGGCGGGGACGACGTTGTAGCCGTAGAAGGTGATGCGAGGCTCCAGGTGCAGGCGACCCAACAGCAGGGCTCCGATAAGCAGGAGCGGGGGCAGGTAGAGGAGCAGGACTACCCGACGCCAACGGGAGATCATCTCCCCCCGCGTCAGGACGAGAATCAGGTGCAAGAAGGCCGCAGGCATCAAAAAGAGGGCTACGTTCTGAGGCCATCCCCACAGCAAAGCCACTTCCGGCCAGCGAGAGAGCCAGGTCATCGCCATGGTCAGGAGGGCAGAGGCGCTGATCAGGACGAACCTCAGAAAGGGATACCCTGTCGTAGTATGGGGACGTTCCAGAGCGATGTAAAGGCCCAGGGCGGCGACGAGGAGGAAGGAAAGGCCCGGGACCAAGGCATAGGGGTTGTAGAGGTACATCGTGTAGCCTGCCCGCACCTGCAGCTCGCGAACCCGACCCGGCAACGCCCTTATATTGTACTGGAATCCTTGCGCAAGTCAACCGGTCGTGGTGATTACCCATATCTTGAGGATGGGAAGGTGAGCCGTCCACGAGCGAGGTACGAATACACGGGTTAGGAACCGGTCCGTCCGTGCGTTCGTAGGATTCGTGGACGGCCTGCCACAACACAAACGGTTGATCAAAACCCGTTCACGGAGGTCTACCGGCCTACGGTGAACCGGCTGCTGGCGGAACGGCCCCAGGTCGTTAGGTCGTACATCGCCCAGACCTCCGTGGGCATAGCGACGAACCGACCGGTGCGGGTGGCCCGGGCCAGGTAGGTGAAGACGCGCTCCCCACGCTTCAGTTCCGTGATGAAGAAGCGAACCCGGTCGCCGTACACCTCCTTCCGGTTGTAGCCGTAGTCCATCCAGCGGCGCGACGGCCCCCCGCGGGTGGTGGCCTCGTGGCTGGTGGTGTTCAGCCGCTCGTTCAGCGCCTCCAATCCGCCGGGCAGAGGGTCCTCCACGATGATGTAGAA
>WFUY01000423.1 GCA_015484715.1 Thermoflexales bacterium
GCCTCCAGTACGGCGTCTCCGTCGAGGCAATCCAGGCAGCCAACGGGATCCTCAACCCCCAGACCCTCCAGATCGGCCAGAAGCTGATCATCCCGATGGGAGATGAAGTGGCGGAGGGGAGTCCGGGGCTGCTCCTGCCCACACCGACGCCGGCCCCTGTCCTGGTGGAAAACGTGGCCTTCTACCGCACACCGGTGGGGAGCCTCTGGTGTCTGGGTGAGGTGGTCAACCCCGGAGAGGAGCCCCTGGAGAACGTGGAGCTGCGGATCACGCTCCACGATCCGGCCGGCGCCGTCCTGGCCGAGGGACGGGCCTTCGCCGCCCTGGACCTGATCCCGCCAGGGGGGCGCTCTCCCTTCGGCCTCCTCTTCAACGTGCCTCCGGACAGCTACGACCGCTACCTGGTGACCCCACTGCGGGCCGAGGTAGTGGCCGAGGGGACTGTTTTCTACACACCGCTGACCGTGGCCGAGGTGGAGGCCGGCCCCTCAGGACCGCTCTTTGAGGTGCGGGGCCAGGTGGTGAACGAGACCCCGACGGCGATGACCCAGGTCACCGTCGTCGTCACCACCTACAACGCGGCCGGCCAAGTGACGGGTTTCCGCCAAGCCCGACTGCCCGACGAGCTCCCACCGGGCGGACGGTTACCCTTCGCCCTCAGCCTCATCCCCCAGGAAGCCCAACCGGTTGAGTACACCGTTGTTGCCGAGGGACGTCCCCTCCAGCCCTAAGCCACCTGAGAGCCGATGCCGATCTTCTACCGTCTTGTGCGCTTCATCCTCAAGGTGCTCATCCGACTGCTCGCCCGCCTGGAGGTCACCGGACAGGAGAACCTCCCGGACCGGGGCCCTTACGTGGCCGTGGTCAACCACCTGAGCATCTTCGAGCCGCCGGTAGTGATGACCCTGCTCCCCCACCGAGCTACCGTCCTGGCGGCGATTGAGCACCGGCGGGACTTCTTCTTTGGCTGGCTGCTGGACCGAGTGGGGGCCATCTGGGTGCGCCGGGGGGAGGCGGATCTGCCGGCGCTGCGGCAGGCGCTCCAGGTGCTCCATCAGGGAGGGATCCTGGGCATCGCTCCCGAGGGGACGCGCAGCAAGACAGGGGCCCTGCAGGAGGGGAAGCCTGGTGCCGCACTCCTGGCGATCAAGGCCGACGCGCCCATCGTGCCCATCGCCGTGATGGGGACGGAGCAAGTCCTGGCCCGTCTGAGGCGGCTGCGGCGTCCTCATGTTCGCGTCGTCATCGGCCCACCCTTCCGGCTGCCCGCTGCGAAGAAGCGGCTCCCCTCCCGCGAACTGCGGGCTTACACCGACCTGATTATGGCCCGCCTGGCCCTCTTGCTTGACCCACCCTATCGAGGCGTCTATGCCCAACACCCCCTTGTACAAGGAGTGGACCGTGGAGAGGCCTGAACTCCCCGAAGCCGAAGCGATCTCGACGGACGGCGTGCGCCTGCGCCAACTCGGCCTGGAGGACTACGAGGCTCTCTTCGCCCTCTGGCAGCGGGCCGGCCTCACATCCCTGCGTCCCCGGGGGCGGGACAGTCGGGAGGCCTTCGCCCGCCAACTCCAGAGCGGCGTCCAGGCGGTCTTCGGGCTGGAGCAGGATGGTCAGCTCATCGCGGCGGTGGTGGCCACCCACGACAGCCGAAAGGGCTGGATCAACCGGCTGGTGGTGGACCCGGACCATCGCCGGCGCGGTTACGGTACCCGCCTCATCGCCGTGGCCGAAGCGTGGCTGCGCCAACAGGGCATCCGCATCACCGCCGCCCTGATCGAGAGTTGGAACGAGGCCTCCTTGGCCCTCTTCCAACGCCAGGGCTACCACTTGCACAAGGACATCTACTACCTGAGCAAGCGAGAGAGCGCCGACGTCTGAGCGATGCGACGCCTACGGCTCTTCGTCAGCAGCAGTCGTGACCTGGTGGTCGAGCGGGAAGTGATCGGCCAGGCGGTGGCAGAGCTCCCCGTCCGGCTGGGCTGGGAGATCGGCCACACGCCGGGGCCGGAGGCTTCTGCTAGCCCGGCTCCTGTCTCGGCAGCCCAATGTGACATCTACGTCATCGTGCTGGGGATGGACCTGACCGCGCCGATGGGGGTGGAGTGGCATCAAGCCCGGCGGGCCGGCCAGGTTCCCCTGGCCTTCCGCAAGGCGGTGCACCCCAGCCCGGCCGCCGACCTCTTCCAACGGGAGAGCGGCATCGAGTGGGTGACCTTCGAGGAGGCCGGGCAGCTCAAGCGGCTGGTTCTGGAGGCGTTGGCCCGCCGCCTGCTGGAGCGAGGGGAGCTCTTCGGGCTGCACCTGCCGGAGGTGGAAGCCCTCTCGGCCCTGCTGGAACGGCTGACCGAGGAGGAAGCACCGGCCACGCCTCCATCGGAGGCCCGGCGGGGGGCAGGACGCGGCGGCGTGATCCTGCCCTCTCCCAATCCTCCTGCCGTCCCATCATCCCATAAGGCCCCGCCGGCCTGAGATAGTCGGCGGGGTTGCTCTTCCCACCATCCCTAACCCTTAAAGAGGTGTTGGGCTCACCAGCGTGCCCCCTCCTCGGGCCAGGCCAGGCGGAGCCGCAGGAAGAGCCAGGGCGCTCCGGCAGCGCTCCACAGCCCCGCCAGCCCGTAACGCAGCAGCCGAAAGGCCGGACCGGGCGGGAAGAGGAGATTGAGCCCGGCCAGCAGGGTCAGCAGCGTGACGATCCCCAGGGCGTAGC
>WFUY01000424.1 GCA_015484715.1 Thermoflexales bacterium
CCACCCACTCCCCTGTCGGGTCCACCAGGAAGAGGTCCACGGCGTAAAGGCCAAAGCGATCGCGGATCATCTCAACCACCTGGTGGATCAGCCTCTCCATATCCAGGATCGAAGTGGCTGCACGGCCCACCTCGGCCGAGGTCTCCAGATAGGCGGAGTGGCGCTCCAGTTCCCGAGTACGCTCGGCCACCCGTTGTTCCAGCCCTTCCAGCGTCTGTTTCAGGCGCGCAACCATTCGGTTCAACGTCTGCCCGATGATGCCGATCTCGTCTTGGTGAACTATTGCCGCCCGCACGTTCAGGTCACCACCGGCCATCTGCTCAGCGGCCATAGTCAACTGGGTCAGGTCACGGCCGATCATCCGGATGGTCAGAGAAGCGCCGACCATCACCAGCAAGCCCAACGCCAGGGCAATCCCCAGCAAGACCTGGCTATGATGGGCATCGGCCTGAACCTGGACCTCCAGGGCCTGCACAACGGCGTCCGCCTGGGTTACTAACGGGCGGGCCTGATTGTCTATCCGCTCCAGGAGCTCAAACATCTTGTCGGGGTCCTGGACCGCCAGATAGTCCATCAGGGTCTCCCGGTATCGCTGCCAGGCCTCGGCACTTCGCTCCAGGGCATCTATCACCGCCGCGTTGGTCGCCGGTCGAAGCCCCAGATCGGGATCGCCGTTCCGCAGGCCCACCAGGTAGGTGTCGAAGCGGGCAATCTCTTCTCCCATATCGGCGATAGCTGCCACTCGCTCATCGGGATTGGTCGAATTGTAGAAGCGGTGGGCCAGAAAGGCGAGCTTAAAGACGCGCATCCGCTGGGACCCGGCGACGTTGATGGCCGTCACGTCGCTGTGCATCCGATTGAAGGCCCGGTAACCGCTCCCCACGGCGACCACCAGGGCGATGGCCATGCTGATGAAGAGCAGTCGTAGCCGGAAACGAACCGTCAGGGTGGGGAAACGGTTGAGCATCCGGCGGATCACACCGATGGGATGGCGACGACCACGCTGCGCTTGGCTCATCGGGTCCCTCCCTCGCCCCGCTCAGCAGGGGGCTGATCCTCTGCCTGTCCTGACGTCCTGTCCCCGCCGACTCGCACCTCGACCTCCGCCAGGTTGAGCACCCTCTGCATCTCCTGAGCGGCCGTCCGCAGCACGGTGTCCAGGTCCAACGACTCGCGGATGCGGGCGACGACCCGAGCCGTCACCTGCTCGCGGGCGGCGCGGGCCTGGGCTTCCTCGAAGAGGCGGGCGCTTTCCAGGGCGCGAACCATCTCCTCGACGATAGCCTGGGCGACCTCTACGGTTCTCGCATCCCAACTCTGACCGTCCTGACGCCGGAAGCCGAGGGTACCGATCACCTGCCCTCGCAGCACCAGGGGTAGTGCCATCTCCGCCTGCCCATCCTGCCGGACCACTACGACGCGCTGGCGCTTGGCAGCCTGGTCCAGGACGGGATCCTCCGAACCGTCGCGGAGGGGCTCCAGGCGGGTTGCCCGATAGCGGTAGCCAGGGGGAAGGCCCGCGGCGCGGACGAACTCCTCCCACGCCCGCCCGGTAAGCTGCCGGTTCAGCGTTTCCACCTCTTGGAGCGCCTCCTGCATCCGGACGAAGAGGCGGGCGTTGACGATGCTGATGGCGACCTGATCGGCCAGAAGCTGGAGAACCTCGACGTCCTCCTCGCTGAAGGCCCCTGCCTCGGTGCTCTGCACGTCGAGCACGCCCAGCAGTTCCCCACCAGCGATGAGGGGCAGGGCCATCTCCGAGCGCGTCTGGGGCAGGTCGGGGTTGTCAAACCAGACGGCATCCTCCCCCACGTCTAGGGCGATGCGGGGCTGCCGGTGCTGAGCCACCCAACCGACGATGCTGGTGTCACCCGCCGCCAGCCGATGGCCCCGGGCCAGCATCTGCTGACCGCCAGGGCTGCTGGCAGCACGGAGTTCCGCCCAGCGGCCCTCCTCATCCATCAGGAAGATGCCGGCGTGGTAGAAGCCGAACCACTCGGAGATGAGGTGGACGACCCGGTCCAGCAGCCGATCCAGATGGCGCACTGCAGCCACAGCCCGTCCCACCTCGGACACTGCCTGGATCTGGGTAGCCCGCCGTTCCAGGGCCCGGGTTCGCTCGGCCACCTGAATCTCCAAGTCGCTCAAGAGACCCTGGAGCTGATCCGCCATCTGATCGAGCCGGAGGGCCACCACCCCCAGTTCGTCCTGCCGCCGCATCCCGGTCCGCGCGTCCAGCTCCCCGGCCCCCAGCCGAGAAGCAACCTCGGCCAGGACCTGGACGGGCCGGCTGATCTGGTCGGCTATGTTCCAACTGAAGAAGTAGGTGGCGATGAGGCTCAGGGCCAGGATACCCAGCACGATGGCTCGGGTGGTCAATTGACGGGCGTTGAGGGCCCGCATCAACTCGTTGAACTCGGCCTGTTCGTAGGAACGCAGCCGTTCCAGGGCCATAAGAGCCTCTTCGCTGTCGCGTTCCAGACTGGCCAGGTGCGCTGAGGCATCCGCACGGAGCTCAATGAACTGCTGGAACTGCTGGCGGTATTCGATCAGCAAGGTGTTCAAGTGGGCGCGATCCTGATCGGAAAGCTGATCCGCCGAGAGGGCCGCTATGCTGGTCGTCAACCGGTCCACCTCGTCCTGGATCACCTCGGCCTGATCGTCCGTCGGATTCAACAGGTAGGCATCCTGGTAGTGCCAGACCCTGTGCACCGTCTCCAAGATGGTGCTCAACCCGTTGGCCTCCACCAGGTCGCTCATAGCCTGTAGCCGTGCGGTCCCCTCCCGTCCAACCCGCCCCACCATCCGCATGCTCTGAATCAGGCCGGCCAGGCTCTGGCGATAGGCTTGCATACGGGACTCGATCGCAGCGATCTCCATCACGTCGGCCGGCTCATCCTCCTCCACCCCGTAGAGCCACTCCAGGTCCTGATCCAGGAGGTCGAGGACGTTCCCCATAGGTACCTGATAGCGGACCAGCAGGAAATCGAAATTCTGGACATCGGGGTTCGCCGTCAGCCACTGGTCGTAGAAGCGCAGGTGGAGCCCTTGGAGTTCCCGCAGGGACGACTCGATTTTGCTAAGCCGGTAGAGCTTGGTCTGCTCGGCATCCAGCTTCTCCCGGAGGATCCGGCGGCTGGTCTCTGTGCTCCACATCACCCCGATCCCCATCAGAATGGCGGCCACCGACAGGACGCTGTTAACCAACAGCATCTTGCGTCCCACCGGGATGTTGGCGATCCATCGCTCGAAGAAGGCATTCGAGAGGTAGCCAGGGAGGGCCACCAGGGTGTAGATCAGGGCCAGAATGGCGCTGCCCAACGAGGCAATCCAAAAGGAAGGGATGGGGAGAAGGCTGCGTCCTCCCAGGAAGAGTGCCGTGACGGCCAAGTGGGTGACAAGCAGCCCGCCGGCCAGGCGTCGGACACGAGGAGACGCCCGTCTCGAGAGGAGGGTGACGAGGATAATGGCCAGGGCGATCAGCGAGATCCAGCGCTCACTGAACAGGAAGAGCATCCAGCCCAAGGGCTGCTGGAGGTAGGCCCGAGGAGCGACGTAGCCCCCGGCGTAGGAAGCGGGAGGAGCGAAGTAGAGGCGGCCAGGGCCGAGTTCATCGCGCAGAACCAGCAGCGGAGGGAGCAGGATCAGGAGGTGCAGGAGACGCGCCATCCATCGCCCCCATCTGCTGTCCAACCAGATCGGTTGCAAAAGGGCGATGGTGCTCAAAACCATCATCGGGCTGATGACCGGCAGCGTAATCACCAGCACGTAGAAGGGCCAAAGCTGGGGCTTTGGGAAGAGGTCTCGCGCCATGCTCCCCAGGGCGAAATTGTAGAGAGCCCCCAACAGGAGCATCCCGCTCAGATAGCGGTTGGCCCGATGACGCGGGTCCATCACGAAGATGTACCCCCCCAGCAAGAGGTTGGCCGCTGCAATGGTCCACAGAATGACGGTATCGGTCAGCGTCATAACATCACCCCTTCACACGCCCCGTTGCCACTCACCCCTCTTGCTGCCCGTTGGTCTGGAGACGGACGACGGCCTCTGAGGCCCCGAGCACCTGACTCAAAGAACGCAAGGTCGTCTCGACAATCTGCTGGAAATCCCGCGCCGCCCACACCTGGTGCGTGATGTCGGCGATCAGGCGTTCGCGCTCAGCACGGGCCTGGGCCTCGCTGAAGAGGCGGGCGCTCTCCAGCACGAGGGCTAACCGACCGGCTGCCTCCTCCACCAGCGAAATGGTCTCCGGCAGGATGGTTTTGTCCTCGAAGCGCAGGTTGAGGACCCCGATCACCTGACCGCGCAGCTTGACGGGCACAGCCAGAGCGCTGACGGCGTTCTGCTGACCGTCTTCCACCTCTGGCTGGAGGATGGTGACCACCGAACGGCCCTGCTGCAGGGCTTCCCGCGCCTCCGGGTGCAGCTCCGTGGTCCGTTCGACATCCAACCCTCGGTACCGGTAGCCGTAGGGCTGTCCGGCGCTCTGGACGAAGGCACGCCACGACTCCTGGGTGTAACGCCCATAGGCCGCTTCCAGTTCGTGGACCGTCTGCTCCATCTCGTGGAGCAGGTGCGCCTTCTCGATGGCCACCGCCAACTGGTCGGCCACGATCTGCAGGACCGCCACGTCATCCTGCCCAAAGACGGCGCTATCGGTGCTGCGCACATCAAGGGCACCGATGATCTGATCCCCCACCTTGAGCGGCAGGACCACCTCCGACCGGGTGTGGGGGAGCAAGGAGACCTCAGCAGCTTCGCCGTCCGCCTCGAGATCAAGGGCGACCTGGGGTTCGCCGGTAGCGATGGCGGATCCGACGAGGCCCCCATCTTCAATCCTCAGCTTGTATCCCTGTTCCAACAACTGGCGGCCCATCTCCCCCGTCGCCGCCTTCAAGAGAGCATACCCGCCCCGCTCGTCCGTCAGGAAGATGCCCACGTGGTCAAAGCCGAATCGGTCGCGAACGAGGTTGACGGCCCGCTCCAACAGGGTATCCAGTTCCCAGGCTGTGGCCGCGTCGCGGGCCACTTCAGCGGCCACTTGAAGCTGTACAGCTCTGTGCTCCAGATCGCGGGTGCGCTCCTCGACCCGTCGCTC
>WFUY01000425.1 GCA_015484715.1 Thermoflexales bacterium
GGTCAGGACGGTTCCCCGCGCGATGATGGGCTCGACCTGGGGGGCTAGTCTCCGGTGGAAGGGGACGTTCGCCCGCCTCCAGGCGGCGCGGGCGGTCTCCAGGACTGCCCGTAGGGCCTCGCGGGCGATGGCCTGCTGGATGATCAGTTCCCGCTTCTCCAAGGGGATCGTGGCGGGCCACAGCACCTGATTGTGGGCGACGGTCAGGATCTCCCCCGGCTCTGCCGGGAAGGGGAGCCAGCGCTGAATCGCCTCGATTCCTCGGCTCTCCACCGTTGCCAGCGCGTTGTGCCCTACACCCAGGTCGGTGCGCACGGTCATCGAGAGCCGACCGTTGAAGCTGGCGGCCACGACGGTGTTGGCGCTCCCTACGTCTACGCCTAGGACACCCTTGGGGCCTTCGTAGCGGTAGTCCAGGTAGTTGACCAGGTAACCGAAGGCGCGGGCCGTGGGCAGGATAGGGCCGGTGCTCCAGGCTTGGAGGGCGTGGATGCCCGGCAGGTTCCCCAGCTTGCGCTTCTGGTAGAGGCGGTCGAAGACCATCTCGGCGGTGGTCAGGTTCTCCACGTCCAGGGAGGGACGGACATTGTCCACGACGATGTAGGCTATCTCGTCCCCCAGTATCTCGGCGATCTGAGCCCGCAGGGCTGCGTTGCCGGCGTAGACGAAGTCAGGCTGAGGGGCGGAATCCATCAGGGAGCAGGCCAGCGCTACGGTCTCCACCAACTCCAGCACAGGCTGGCTAGCCCCCCCGTCGGTCCCGCCAGCGACCCAGACCACGTCGGGACGGTGCTGGCGGATCCGGCGAATGCGTTCGTTGTCCCGCTGATGCAGGTCCGCTCCGTTGGGGGCGATGGTGTCCAGGACCCGGACGTAGGAGGTCTGGGCGGCGCGCTCCAGGCTGGCCACGCTGATCTCCCGGACCAGACCGGCCAGGACCACCCGCAGAGGCTGGGCCGCGCTGGAGGTGACGACGAGGAGGTCTACTCCGGCCGTTCCCTCCGTGGGGATGATGAGGTGGCCCTGCTCGTCGAGCAGGGGACGTCCGACGATCTCCTCCAGTTGGGAGACGGCGTGTAGGAAGCCCACGCTGATGTCGGACCAAGGAGGCTCAACCGTTGTAGGAGCCTCGCTGCGGGCGACGAAGCGGTAGGTGTTGTCCACCTGCTCGATGAGGGCCACGCGCGTCAGGCTGCTCCCGCAGTCCGCCACGAGGGCGAACTGCACCTGGCCCACTTCTGGGATTTCCGTCGGTGTTGCAATCTGGTTAGACACCGGCCAGTCGCTCCACGGTCTCGATGATGAACTGTAGGCGCTCGACGAGAACGCTCACGCTGGCGATAAGTACGCCGGCGAAGACCGCCCCGAAGCTGACGAAGAGGAAGAAACGGCCTAGACGGGTGCTCAGCGCGATCAGACGTCCGCTCACTCCCCGGCGCAGGGTGAAGGTGAAGACCATCAGACTGGTGACCGTTCCCACGACGATGAGCAGCCCATCCAGAGGGCCGTTGAGGGGGTCGTCGGGATAGCTGAAAGGGCTAAGGGGACGCATGGCAGCGCCGGCCTGGGGGAGCAGCGTGCCCACCAGGGCACCACCTACAGCCACGGCTATCCCCACGCCCAGCAGCAGGGCGATGGAAAAGTTGCCCAGCCAACTCAAGGAGCGCACTCCTCGGGCCAGCAGCAGCCCTCCAAGGAGGAAGGGCACAAGGCCCAGCAAGACGTTGACGTTGCCACTCAGCACCCAGTCCAGCAGCAGGGGACGGAGGATCGCGTGCCAGGCCACGACGACCGCGTAGGCAACGCTGGCCCCCACGAAGATGTGAAGGGCGACGCGGTATAGAGGGTTGTCGCCGATCAGGTAGCTGAAGACCAGCAGTGTGATGACCAACCCAACAATAGCGCCGATAGTGTCGTTGAGGATCATCCGTGGGACCTCCCTCGGCGGACCGATTGGGTCACGAGCCCAAGCAGGATCAGCAGGACGATGACCACCTGGGCGAGCATCTGAGCGTCGAGGCGGAGGGTCGCGGGGGCGGAAGGCCCCTCACCGAGCAGCCGCTCGTAGTCGGCGGCACCGGCCAACCCGCTGACGAGCCCTCGGAGTTGCTCCGATTCCCGATAAGGGCGGGCCAGGGGCTCGATGGCCGCGCTGACCCCGGCTACCAGAGGGCGATCGAGAGGGATCGCGGCTTGCTCCACCCACCAGCGGAGGGCTTCGGGATCGGCCTCTAAGATCACAATGAGGCTGACCTCTTCGATGGCCGGCGCGCCCTGGACGACGGGCAGCGTGTTCAGCCTGCGTCCCCGGAGATCACGGCCATAGAAGCCGCCTCCCTGCCTGCTCAGCCGTCGGATGGCGACGGCCTCGCCGGGTAAGTAGCCCAGGTTGACGTAGTCTTGGTCGGGCAGGTAGCCGACTTCCCGGCTCAGGTCATCCAGCGCCAATTGGGCCAGGAGCGCCCCTTCCGGGCGCAGGCTGAGGGTGAGGAGCCGGGCCTGGCGCCGGACTAGGTGGCGGAGCAGAGCGCGGGCGATGGGATCCATCTCGCC
>WFUY01000426.1 GCA_015484715.1 Thermoflexales bacterium
GGCCCGACTCCGGCCGGGTCTGGGACTGGCGGACGAGCCCCCACCCCAGCAGGCCCAGCAGGGCGAAGGTAACGACCCAGACCAGCAGACGACCTACGCGCAGACCGGTTTTTGGCTGCACTGCTTCTTCTGCCATCACCTCACTCCCACTCACGCAGCTCCCGCTCTAGACGGGCGACGTAATCTTCGGGCAGGTCGCTGCTGGCCCGTACCGGTGAAGGTTCAACGGGGATGGTCGCGGTAGCCACCGTCCGTCTCCCCATCCAGCGTCGGAAGAGTTGGATCATAATGCCGATGCCTGCCAGGGTCCCTACCACAGGCAGGATCCAGACCCAGAGGGCGAAACCTGCCTGGCGGGGGAGGGCCCGCACCCGGTCTCCATACCGCTCGGTAAAGTAGTTGATCACCTCTTGATCGCTGTAACCAGCGGCCAGCAGTTCACCGATCTGCTCTCGCCAGTCAGCACAGGCTTGGGTCTCGCACACGTCCAGGGGGGTGTTCTCGCAGACGGGACAGTAGAGTTGCTTGGCCACACGGTTGATGTCGTCCTTGGTGACCTCACCGCCTTGGGCATAGACGACGCCAACCAAGAGCAGGCTGATGAGCGCAAGCCCTATCCATAGCCACCATCTCTTCATTGGGGTTACCTCCTCCAGAGGTCGGAGCCTCCGGTGATGCGCCCCTTCTTACTAAACCTGTTGGGGTGCGATGGTCAGGCGCGGCATCACCATCCGTCGCTCCGCCTCAAAATCGGGCCAGCCGGCCACCAAAGTCCCTACCACGAAGATCAGCCCTCCTAACCACAGCCAGTTCACCAGCGGGTTGATGTAGACGCGGAAGGTGGCTGTCGCTCCACCACCTTCCCAACCTGTCAGGAGCACGTAGACATCTTCGGCCATCGTGCTGCGCAAGGCCGGGATCGTCATCGTCTGCTGGGTGTTCTGATAGAACTCCCGCTTGGGGTGGACGGTCTTGAGCAGTTGGTCACCCTGGTAGATCTCCACCGTGGCTTCGGTGACTATCAGGTCTCCGGGGCCTGGGTAGGTGCGTAGCGTCCGATAGACGGTTCGGAAACCGCCGATCTCCAGCGCTTCCCCAGGACGCAAGGTCCCCTCGGTATCCTGCTGGAAGAACTCGGTGCCGATGATGCCCAGGGCCATGCAGACGACACCCAGGTGGACGATGTAGCCGCCGTAGCGCCGCCGATTCCGCCCGGCCAGCCGCCAAAAGGCCACCAGCCAAGGCTCCCCTCGGGCACGGCGCCGGGCGATCACGCCTCGGACGTACTCCCACAGGGTAGTGACGCCCACGAAGGTCACGAGGAGGAAGCCCAGCAGCGCCCCCCAGGAGTGCACTCCCCGCAGGAAGAGGCCGATGACAACGACCACGGCGATCAGGAAGGGCCACCATAGGCTGCGTCCCAGCCGTTGGGCGGCCGTCTTCCGCCAGGCCGTCAGTGGGGCGATGCCCATCAGGGCCAACAGCAGGGCGAACTGGGGTGCAGTCACTCGGTCGAACCATGGGGGACCGACGGTGATCTTCTCGCCCGTCACCAACTCAGAAACCATCGGCGAGATGGTGCCGATGAAGACCGAGAAGGTCAGGGTTATGAAGAGCATATTGTTGAGCAAAAAGGCCGCTTCCCGCGAGAGCAGGGCGTCCAGCCGGTTCTCCGACTTCAGATCGTCCAGCCGCCGCAGCAACGTGGCCACCGAGGCCACAGCCGTCACGGCGATGAAGGAGAAGAAGAGGGGGCCAACGGCTGACTGGGCGAAGGAGTGCACGGACGAGATAACGCCGCTGCGGGTGATGAAGGTGCCGAAGATCACCAATCCGTAGGTGAGAATGATCAACACCATGTTCCAGACCTTCAGCATGCCCCGCTTCTCCTGAATCATCACCGAGTGCAAGAAGGCGGTGCCGGTCAGCCAGGGCATAAAGGCCGCGTTCTCCACCGGGTCCCAGGCCCAATAACCTCCCCAACCCAGCACGTCGTAGGCCCATCGCCCGCCCAGCAACAACCCCAAACTGAGGAAGAGCCAGGCTGCCAGCGTCCAGCGGCGGGTCACCCGGATCCAGTGGGGATCCGTGCGGCGGGTGACCAGGGCGGCCATAGCGAAGGCATAGGGGATGACGAACCCCACATAGCCTAGATAGAGCGTCGGCGGGTGAGCGACCATTCCCGGATGGCGCAGCAGCGGGTTCAGCCCTTGACCATCGGGAGGGATGAAGGAGAGCTTTTCGAAGGGGTTGGCCACAAAGGTGGTCAGGCCGACGAAGAAGACCAGGGTACCTGCGGTCACGAAGATGACGTGGGGCAGCAGCTCCCGGTCCTCATCCCACCGCCGAAGCATCACGATGAAGGTGAAGGAAGCCATCAGGAAGGACCAGAAGAGGAGCGACCCGCTCTGCCCTCCCCACAAGGCGGTCACCTTCAGGAAGAGGGGCATATCCCGGCTGGAAGTGGTGGCGACGTATTTGAGCTGGAAGTCTCCCACCACCAGCGCGTAGATGAGAGTGAGGGAGGAGAGGCCGAGGAGGGGGGCCAAGGTCATCGTAGCGTGCCGGGCGCTGTTGACCCACCGTTCCTCTCGCTTGAAGAAGCCGTACAGGGAAGCGATGGTGGCGTAGACGGCCCCCACCAGAGCCGTCACCATCGCGAGGTAGCCTACGTCAGGAATCATTGGATCCTTCTCCTTAAGATGTTGTCCCCCACAGCCTTCCCCGTCCTACCCTTTACTCTGGGAAGGTATATCTTCTTCGTAACGGGTCGGGCACTTCAGGAGCAGTTCGTCGGCGTAGAAGATACCGTCTTCGCCGAGCTTGCCGGTGACGATCGCCTGGGCCTCGTGTTGCATCAAGTCCGGCTTGGGACCGTGATAGCGGACGGTGAGCCGAGGGACCTGAGGATCGCTGACTGCCTGGCGGAGGACAACGGCCAACCCACCGGCGGCTTCGATCTCCTTGTTGGAACCCGGGACGTGCGCGATGGTGAACTCCAGATCCAGGTTCTGGGCATCGTACACGATGGTGTCCCCGATGACCGCACCGGAGACGCGCACCTGGCGGCCCTGAAGCTCATCACGCCGGGCCAGGAGTTCTTCGACGGTGAGGAAGTACTCGGCGTGGGCCCCGAAGCTGCTGACGATGAGGTAGGCCACCGCTGCTAGGATGATCAGACCACCCACGTAGAATTTGGCCCGGGATCTGCCGGCGGTCTGGAGTTCAGTCTTGGGCACAGTCGCTTCCTGCATTGAGATCCTCCCACAGTCACTGGAGCAAAGCGTGATCCTTCACGCCTTTACGCTTCACGGGTTACCTCGACACGGTTCCTTTGCCCGCGTAGACCTCCGAGGTCCGCCAGAGGTCCGAGTCTATGACACCCGCTGGTCCAGGGGCTTGGCCCGGGTGCCACAACGGGGGCAGAAACGGTCTTCCACGGCGAGAGGCGTGCCGCACTGGTGGCAGAAGCCTCCACCTTGGTCCGAGACGGAGGTCCTCGGAAGGGCCGGCGCTTTGCGCCGACGTCCTCGCGAGCTCCGTCGTGGCCTCGGAGGTGGGGATGGTGCTGCTGTTGCCATTGTGCGCTGGGTCCACACCCACCAGATGCCCCCGACGACGATGAGGATCACGGCGACCCCGATCAGGGCTGCGCCCAGGATGGATCGGACGGAGATGCGCTGAGAGGAGGGGGTGGAAGAGGATGGCCCGGCCACCGGCTCACTCTGCACAGGCGGCGGCATCGCTGAGATGGTGAGGCGATCGTCGGGCTTTTGGTAGGCCACGGTGACCTGGAGGGTCTCATCGGCCTGCAGGCTCCCAACCTGCCACCGATGGATGGTGACTCCTTCAGGCCCCGGCGCGGCTTCGGGAAAGGGAGGGGTCAGCGTGACATTCGTCGCGGAGAGGGGCTCCTTGAAGACGAGGACCATCTCCTGGATCGGGTAGTCACCCGGCCAGGTGAAGGTGTAGCGGCGCTCGTCGCCCTGGCGTTCCAGGGGTGCATAGTACTCGACTTGGAAGGCGGGCTGATCCATCGTAGCGCGGATGAGGAGCCAATCCCCTACCGGTTCGGTTTCGTAAGGTGCGTTGAGGAGCTCTCCGCGCTCGTTGGCCACGGCCACTGCTGTCGGCCCCCCCGCATTCGTGGGGATCCGCAGTTCCACTGTGGCGGGCAGCGTCACCTCGTCCGCCAGTCGGCCCCGGTAGATGACCAGCATCGAGGACCGATCGTATTCCGGCCACAGCTCAACGATCAGCGAAACCAGGGAGACCGATGGCAACTGCGCCCACGCTAGGGCGGCTTGGGGGATCAGCATACCCCCGATGAGCAGGAGCGTCAAGATCACGGTCTGTCGTCGCATCACGGACCCGTTCAACGTTGAGGGGCCGGCTGGGTGGGGGATTCATACCACCTAAATTGGCCAATCTGGACCGGCTCCGTTATGTTGGACCTGATTATACCACACAACAGGGAGGGCTTCAACCCGCCATTGTGCGGATTTTCTCTTACTCGAAAGGGTAGAAGGTGGTAAGGGAGGGCGGTGTGTGGTACAATATCGGGGACGTCGTTCCGGCGCGAGCGGACCTGCGGCCTTCTGGCCTATCTGCCGTCGGTCGTATCTGTTCAGCCTACCCTCCCGCAGGTCACCGGTCGAGGGCACTTTCAGCCCCGATGGGCTATTTGAAGCACGGTTTCGCGTCGGAAACGCGCCTAGCCTGCGGGAGGGTGACAGTTAGTCGGTCTGGCTGCCGTCGGTTTGTCTGCTGCTCACAAGGGGAGGAGAAGATGGCGCGCAACATCCTGGTGGCCGTTGCCTGGCCTTACGCTTCCGCCAACATCCACGTGGGAAACCTGGGGGGCGCTTACCTGCCGGCCGACATCTACGCCCGCTACCACCGACTGGCCGGCGACCGGGTCCTGATGGTCTCCGGCTCCGACAGCCACGGCACCCCCATCACCGTGGCCGCCGACCGGGAGGGCGTGCACCCCCGCGATCTCTTCGAGCGCTACCACCGCCACTTCCTGGACCTCTTCGTGGCGATGGGGTTGAGCTACGACCTCTTCACCCACACCGACACGGAGAACCACCACCGGGTGGCCCAGGACATCTTCCTGCGGCTGCACGAGAACGGCTTCCTCCTGCGCAAGCGGGAGAAACAGCTCTATTCCACCACCGAGGGCCGCTTCCTGCCCGACCGCTACGTGGAGGGCACCTGCCCCTTCTGCGGCTACGAGCACGCCCGGGGCGACCAGTGCGAGCACTGCGGTCGGCTGATGGACCCCCTGGAGCTGATCAACCCCCGCAGCCGCATTGACGGCAGCACCCCCATCGTGCGGGAGACAGAGCACTTCTACCTCAATCTGCCCGCCTTCAGCGAGGCCCTCAAAGCCTGGCTCCAGGCCGGCAAGGCCCACTGGCGGCCCCAGGTCCTCAACTTCGCCCGCAACATGGTCGAGCAGGGGCTCCAGCCCCGCCCCATCACCCGCGATCTGGACTGGGGCATCCCGGTTCCCCTCCCCGGCTGGGAGGGCAAGTGCCTCTACGTTTGGTTCGAGGCGGTGATCGGCTACCTCTCCGCCTCCATCGAGTGGGCTCAACACCGGGGGACGCCCGAGGTCTGGAAGGATTGGTGGTACGACCCCGAGGCCCGCACCACCTACTTCATCGGCAAGGACAACATCGTCTTCCACGCCGTCATCTGGCCGGCCCAACTGATGGGCACCGTCCGCCTCTACGAGGATGACCCCGACCGGCGTCTCAACCTCCCCTGGCACGTCCCGGCCAACGAGTTCGTCACCCTGGAGGGGCGGAAGATCTCCGGCAGCCGCAACTGGGCCATCTGGGTGGACGATTACCTGACCCGCTACGACCCCGACCCGCTGCGCTACTACCTGACGGCCAACGCGCCGGAGACGCGGGACACCGACTTCTCCTGGGCCGACTTCCTGCGCCGCAACAACGACGAACTGGTCGCCACCTGGGGCAACCTGGTCCACCGCACCCTCAACTTCGCCTACCGGAACTTCGAGGGGCGGATCCCCATCCCCGGCTTGATGGACCAGCGGGACGTGGAGCTGCTGGCGACCATAGACGTCGCCTTCAAGCCCATCGGCCGGCTCATCGAGGTCGCCCAGTTCAAGGCCGCCCTGAGCGAGGTGATGGCTCTGGCCCGCCAGGTCAACGCCTACTTGGACGAGAAGAGCCCCTGGTTCCAGATCAAGGAGGACCGGCAGGCGGCCGGCACGACCATCTACGTGGCATTGCGGGCCATTGATTCCCTCAAGGTCCTCTTCTCTCCCTTCCTCCCCTTCTCCAGCCAGCGGCTCCACGAGATGCTGGGTTATGAGGGGACCATCATCGGCGAGCAGCGGATCGAACTCTACCGGGAGCGGGAGCGGACCCACCTGGCCCTGACCTACGACGGCAGCCGGTTGGCGGCGTCGTGGAAGGCCAGCGAACTGCCGGCCGGTCAGCCCCTGGCCAAGCCCAAGCCCCTCTTCAAGAAGCTGGATGAGTCCATCGTTGAGGAAGAGTTGGCCCGGTTGCGAGCCGGAAGTGCTGGGTAGTCGCTTGGTCACTCGGTCGGGTGGTCGAGTGGTCGGATGGTCGGGTGGTCCTCAGTCCTTGGTCCTTAGTCCTCGGCCCGCCGCCAGGCCGCTAGGCCGCTAGGCGCTAGGCCGCCAGGTCGCTTGGTCGTATGCAGTCTCCAGTCCTCAGTCCTCGGTCCTCGGTGCCTGATGCCCATCGCGCGGTCGGCGGTCGGTGGCCCGGTGGGGTGCTGCTCCTGATCCTCCTGGCCTACCTGGTCATCGGCTTCCTCTACGCGGCCAAGACGCCCGCCTGGCAGGTTCCCGACGAGCCGGCCCACTACAACTACATCCGCCACCTGGCGGAGACGGGCCGCTTCCCCGTCCTGGAGATGGGGGACTACGACCAGGACTACCTGGCCCGCCTCACCGCCGAGCGCTTCCCCCCGGACCTCCCCATCGAGCCCCTGGAGTACGAGGACCATCAGCCGCCCCTCTACTACCTCCTGGCCGCGCCCCTCTACCGGCTGGCGGGGGGCAGGTTGCTTCCCTTGCGCCTCCTTTCCCTGCTGCTGGGGGCCGGCCTGATCCCCCTGGCCTACGCCGTCGCCCACACCCTCTACCCCCACCGCCCGACCATCGCCCTGGGGACGGCGGCCTTCGTCGCCTTCCTGCCCCAGCACGTGGCGATGATGGCCGGCGTCAACAACGATGCCCTGGCC
>WFUY01000427.1 GCA_015484715.1 Thermoflexales bacterium
AACGGATGGGGGGTTGGTGCTCCCAAGAGGGGTTGTCCAGACTTTCGCACCGCTTTGTGCCCTTTGAGCTCTTGGTGTCCTTCGTGTCCCTTGCCGTGGCCGGAACGGACAAGCTGTCAACGGATTGGGGAACGGATTGAGGGGATGGGAGACGACGGCTCCGCAAGCGGTTTATCAAAGTCTGATAGGAGGCCCTTCCAGGGCCGACCCGTCAGGCCGTGGGGAGTACTCCCACCTCCTCCAGGAGGCTTGCCAGACGACGGCGGGCCTCTTCGGAGAGGGGGCCGACGGGATGGCAGGGTGGCCCCACCTCGATCCCCAGCAGGTTCAGCGCCTCTTTGGTGACGCCGGGGTAGGTGCCCCAGCGGAAGGCCCGGCGCAGGGCGGCCAGCCGCGCCTGGGCCTGGCGGGCGCCCTCCAGATCGCCGGCCTGGAACCGCTCGTAGACGGCCACGGCCAGGTGGGGTGCGATGTTGGCCACGGCCGAGACGGCCCCCCGGGTGCCGTAGACGAGGCCGGCCAGGATGAGGGCGTCCGGCCCCGTCAGGACGGCAAAGTCGTCGGGCGTCGCCTGGATGTAGGCCAGCGTCATCCCCAGGTCCCCGCCGGAATCCTTGATCCCCACGATGTTGGGGAGTTCGGCCAGCCGGCCCACCGTCTCCGGGGCCAGGCGCACGTGGGTGCGTCCGGGGTTATCATAGAGGATGAGGGGCAGCGCCGTCGCCTCGGCCACCGCCCGGTAATGGTCGTAGAGTTCCTGCTGGCTGGGGGTGACGAAGAAGGGGGTGAGCAGGGCGAGGGCGTCGGCCCCTGTCTCCTCCATCATCTGGGCCAGGGCGACCGCCTGGCGGGTGGCGATGGCGGCGGCGTGGGCGTAGACGGGCACCCGCCCGTCCACCTCGTCCAGCACCACCTCCAGCACCCGTCGCTTCTCGTCGGGGGTGAAGGCGTAGAACTCCCCCTGGCTGCCCAGGACGAAGAGGCCGTGCACCCCACCCGCCAATAGATGGCGGACCAACCGGCGCAGCGCGGCCTCGTTCACCCTCTCCTGGGCGTCCAGCGGGGTGACCATCGCCGGCAAGATCCCGTAAGGTCTCAGCATAGCAACTCCTCTCTGTCGCCTACCCAGGGCCTATCAACGCTTTAACCCTGGAGATTCCCGAGGTCTAGAGGGGTTTTTGACGATGCCCTATCTTGTGGTATACTTCCTCCCGCCATCTCGGCCTCACCGCGCCGGGGCGGGGGCCAGGATGGCGTCGGATCTGTTCTCCCGAATTCTCCCACAGCACGCTGTCTCCTGGAAACCGAGGAGGTCATCGTGAGCAGTCAGACGAAACGCGCCCGGGCCGCAGCCAGGGCGCGGGCCCGCCGCCGGCGTCAACGGATCACCCTGATCGGCATCATCGTCGTCACCGCCCTCCTGATCACCGGTGGCCTGATCCTGCTGGGAACGGGCCAAGGAGAGAGCGGCGGAGGCAAGGAGACGGTCGGCCTGAACCCCAACGTGCCCACCGGCTTCACCGACGAAGGGTTCCCCTATCGGGGCTCTCCCGACGCCCCTGTGAAGATCGTCGAGTTCTCCGATTACCTCTGCCCTCACTGCCGGGACTTCAACTTGGAGACGGCTCCCCGCATTGACGAAGCCTTTGTGGCGACGGGGAAGGTCCAGTACATCAACCACTACTTCGCCCTGGGACCGGATCGGATCCCCATCGTCGAGGCGGCCTACTGTGCCGCCGACCAGGATAAATTCTGGGAGTACCACCACACCCTCTTCGTCAATCAAGGGCGGGTCCAGCGAGCCGACCTGATTGGCTATGCCCGTGATCTGGGCCTGGACGTGGATACCTTCACCCAGTGTCTGGACTCCCAGAAGCACCGGCAGGCGATCGAGGCGGCCATCCGGTCGGCTCAGCAACTGGGGGTTGATGCTACTCCGACCTTCCTGGTCAACGGTCAGTTGCTACGGGGGGCCTATCCTTTCGAGGTCTTCCAACAGGTCATCGAGCAGGTGTTGGCGGGAGCGGGGACATGAAGCAACAGGTGGTCGGGTGGGTGGAGGTTATCCCCCGCTGGGAGATTCCTTTGCTCTCCTTGATCGGCATCGGTGTCTCCGGCTATCTGACTTGGAGTCACCTGGCCGGCCAGAGCCCCTACTGCGGCGGCTACCATGGCTGCGCAACGGTCCAAAACAGCCCCTACGCCGAGATCAGAGGGATCCCTGTGGCCTCCATCGGCCTCCTGGGCTACATAGTCCTGCTGGGCCTCTCGTTGTTGCGGGACCGGGTGCAGGGGGAGACAGCTTTCCACCTGTCCGCAGCCCTCTTCGGAACGGCCCTCGTCGGCTTTCTCTACTCCCTCTATCTGACCTACCTGGAAGCTTTCGTCATCCGGGCCTGGTGTTTCTGGTGTGTCACCTCGGCGCTGGTGATCACGGCCATCTTCGCCCTGACGCTGCGGGACCTGCGGGCAGCGTGGGAGGTGTGAGAGGTAGGGCGGGACAAAGAACAAGAGGAGGCCCAGCTTCCGGCCAGGAAGCCGGGCCATTTTTCGATCTCCCCATTGTGGATGGGCGGAGCGGGGTGGCTAGCGGCTTAACTGCTCCAGGGTGCGGGCCAGGATCTCCTCC
>WFUY01000428.1 GCA_015484715.1 Thermoflexales bacterium
ACCGTCGCCAGCGCGAGGGAGCAGGTGTGGGAGCTTCCCCAGGACCTCTTCACCGGCGCTCCGGTGCTCCGTGGACGGCTCCGCAGCGCTGCCCGCCCCCCAGGCATGGAAGGGCTGAAGATCCCAAGCCCAATGGCCCCCGAGGAGGTGGTTGAGGCAGCCGAGGTCCTGGAGTTGGTGGTCGCCCCGATGCGGATGGAGTTCCCCGAGCTGGCCCACCTGGAGCTCTTCTACCTGGAGGGCAGCGCCTCCCGCACGGTGCAACTGGGTGACCAGATCGGCACCTGGCGCGTGCGGGCCTACCTCTTCAAGGGGGCCGATTACCGGGAGCTGACCGCCGACGTGCAGGCGGACAAGCCTCTCTACGCCGAGCTGGACCTCCCCGCCATCGCCTCGCCCGGCGACGAGATCGTCGCGGCGGTCAACTACCGCACCCGGCGCCCGGCCCGGTTGCTCATCGCCACCCCCGACGGCGAAAAGCGGGTCCAGGTCGCCGGCAGCGGGACGGAGCCGTTCACCCTCACCGGCCCCGGTCGCGTGGAAGTGCGCCTCGAGAGCGAGGACGAGGCCGACTGGACCGTCCGCGACGTGGCCCCGCCCGGCCTCCAGAAGGTCACCGCCTCCCGCCTGGTGATCCTGGACAGGGGCCAGACCGTCCGGGGGGAGCGGGTCGTGGTCTACGACTCGCCGGGGCAGGTGCTCCAGGAGACCATCACCGCCCTCATCCACTACCCCTTCGGGTGAGCGGAGCAGACCTCGAGCGCCCTGTATGGGTTAGCCACGGCCTACCGAGGAATCCACGAGGGGATCGTGTCGGGTGACCTGCCGACGACGAGGGGGCGCATCCTGGCGGGGTTGCAGCGGCTCTCCACCTTCCAGCATCCCGATGGGCGGTTTTCCATCTGGTGCGGTGGACAGCCGGGGCTGGAGATCACGGCGCGGGTGGCGCACCGGCTGCTCGGGCTGCGCGGCCTCCCCTTCCCTATGGCCGAGGAGATGCTGACCAAGGCCCGGGATGCGCTGCTCAAGGCCAAGTATCGGGACAACGCCCTCCTGCCGCTGGACGCCCGTTTTCGTCAGGAGATGGAAGGGGTGGAGGATGCGGTCGCCTACTACTTCGCCGGCGACGGCCGCCGCGCCAGGGCCAAGGCGCTGGCCTTCCTCCGTCAGAACGTACATCACGACGGGGAGAGAGCCTACTGGGAAGCCCGCACCGCCTGGGGGGGCACCCTGGAGGTGACGGCCGACGTGGCCCGGGTGATGTACGACGCCGGCGATCCCCTCTTCCGGCCCGCCTTCGCCTACGTCACCGGCAAGCTGGTCAACGGCATGCTCTACTCCACCGCCGACACCCGCGCCCTGGTCGAACTGCTCGCCTCCCTCAAGTTCGCCCCCACCTCCCGGGCGATCCTCGACGGGCGGGAGGTCCTGCTGAGCGAGGTGAACGTGGGCCGGGAGGTGACCGCCCTGAGCGACAACCTCATCGTGCGGGTGGACGAGGAGGTCGAGATCAACCATCTGGAGCCCCGGGGCGACTTCCGCTTCACCGTTGAGCCGAGCACGAGGCGGCTGGAGGTGGGTGAGCGGATGCAGATCACCATCACCCCCCAGGAGCAGACCATCGCCCCGCTGGTGCGCCTCTTCCTGCCCGGCACCCTGGCCCTGCTCAAGGGAGGCGTCAACGCCCAGACCGCCCACCTGCCCATCGAGCGGGCCAGCCTCACCGTAGACGCCGTCGCCGTCCGGCCCGGCCGGGGTCACCTCTTCGTCTCGGTGCACGATATGTACGACGCGGAGAAGGTGGGCACGGCCCCGGGGATCACCATCGAGGTGACCGCTCCCTCGTCTACGCCGGCCGGTACGGTTCCTCCCGCACCAGGTGGCCGTAGACGATCTTGAGGAACAGGGCCGGCATCAGCCACTCGAACCCCACCACCGGCGTGATGAGGTACGTGTTCACCAGCAAGGCGAAGAGGATGCCCAGCATCGCGATGGGCCGCCGCAGGTAGAGGGGGGCCTTGAGCACAACCGCGCTCCAGAGGAGCAGTAGCCCATACCACACCAGGCCGTAGAACAGCCCACCCGCGCCGGCGTACAACACCCCCACAAGCAGGGGGTGGACGTGCAGGGCGACGAAGAAGGCGTGGTTCTTCGCCCAGGCCGCGATCCCGCCCTCCTCGTCGTGGAGGGGAGCGTGGTAGAACCGCTTGCAGGTGTTGAGGCTGTTGGCCACCACGCCGCCCCCCGCATCCAGGGCGATGAGGCCGGCCACGACGTACTGCCAAGGTCGCCAATCCAGCCGCCCCGCCAGGTGCAAGACGAGGTACACCGAGAGCGCCACCAGGACGGCAACCCACGCCAGCGCCCTTTCAGAAGGCGTGGCCCCCGTCCCCACCAGCAGGTCCGGCTTGCCCGCGTAGTCCCAGCGGATGATCACCGGCGTCTCGCTCGACATAGCTCTTCCTTTCTCCCACGAAGGGGGCACGAATGCACGAGCTGGGAACCGCCCCATTCGCGCATTCGCGAGCAATTCGTGGACGGCCCGCTGTGGCCCATTCCCTCGCTCCTTCGTGTCAAGGAGCTTTCGCTATCCCAGTGGGGTGATCCAGGGAATGTCACCGAACTTGGAACAGTCACCCACAGTGGAGAGTGATAGGTGGTCAGATTTGGAATTACGGTCTCACAACCAGAAGCTGCACGGTATAAGCGCCGATCTCGACGATGGGCGACTCCAGGGTGAAGGTCTGCACCGTGTCGGCGGCGTCGCTGACCTGGTACAGGATGGCTCCCGGACCGAGGTCGCGCCCCGCGTAGGTCGCCTGCCAGGAGGTGGGCCTCTCGGTGGGGTTGACCACCAGCAGAGCGATTTCACCGCTCTCATCCTGTCCGGCCAGCACCCACAGCCCATCGTCCCCGTGGGCGACGTTCAGCCGCTGCGGGTGGGCGGCCATCCGCGCCCACAGCGAGAAGGCCAGGGCCGGATGTTTGGGCCGCCCGTCGGCGTAGAAGATGCCGAAGAAGCCGGGCACGTCAATGCTGGTGTCGGTCCCCCGGAAAATGGTCGAGACATCCACGCCCTCCTCTTGAAGAACAATCCAGAACACGCTGAGCAGGGAGGCCCCCTTGCCACCGGCCCGCAGCGAGACGTCGTTCGCTACCCCGCGACCGGTCTCCGAGGCGGTGTTCCACTCGGTGATGTGGCTTTCGGCATCGGTGTAGCCGTGGGCGTCCAGTTGTTCCCGGTAGAAGCGGGCCGCCTCGCGGTAATCCTCCGGGTCGTTGGAATAGATGTGCCAGGACAAAAAGTCCAGCGGCACGTCGTGGTCTTGCAAGTAAGCCAAAAAGTTTTCGGTGTACTGCCGTCCCTGGGGGAGCATCGCCGCACCCTGGGTGAGGGCGGGACCGCCCACCTTCAGGTCGGGGAACTCGGCCTTGAGCGCCTTGGCGGTCTGGGCAAAGAGCTCGAAAAAGGCCTGCGGCGTGGAATCCCAGAAATGTTTGGAGTTGGGCTCGTTCCAGATTTCGACGTAGCGCAGGGGGATGCCGGCCTCCGCGGCCATCTGACGGTAGTGGCGCACGACCTCGACCGCGGCCCGCACCCAGTTCTGAGGATTGGTCGGGGCACGCCGTTCCAGGCCGGGGGTGTTCCACGAATCACCCAGGCGCAGGTACGGCTCAAAGCCACCGTCCAGGATGGCCTGAAAGACACGGTCGCTCCTCTCGAACCGGTAGGAGGCCGGATCGGTGGGGTCGGCGTTCTGGTCGGGGTACATGGCGCTCATATCGAGGGGGCCGCTGTAGCCGTGGGTGCGGATCATGGTCACCCCGATCTCCTGGTACTGGGCGGTCACATCGGCGTTGTTGGGGTCGGTGCCGCCGGGGACCGGTCCC
>WFUY01000429.1 GCA_015484715.1 Thermoflexales bacterium
ACAACCGGACGTCCATCGGTGGGCCGAGCATGCTTTCCGACCAGATTGCGTCTGCCCCGGCAGCCTCTTATCCGGCAAAGCCTCCGACCAATTCACGCAGATGAGCAGCGAAGCGGTCCCCGATATGGTTCAGATCAAACTGTCTCCGATAGATACGATGGCCGTTTTCAGACAGACGCCGACACAACTCCGGGTCGGCTCGAAGTGCACGGATAGCCTCCGCCAGCGACCGAGGATTAGCCCGCTCGCACAAATACACATGCTCCCTATGCCGCAAGGCCCGACGCACTGCCGGTCCATCTCCCGTGATCACCGGCTTCGCCGCTGCCAGTCCTTCATAAATCTTGTTCTGCACAGTCATCAAAGATTGGGGTGTCGTGCCGAAAGCGCCCAGACACACGTCTGCCTCCGCTACCTTGCACAACAGATTTTCCTTCTCCATCCAGCCCGTGAATGTCACGTTTGCCAGCCCATACGTTTCCGCCAGCACCCTCGCCGGCTCCTTGTCCGGCCCTTCCCCCACCAACTCGAAATGGATGCCAGGATCATCTTGCAAGAGCCTCGCTGCTTCGACAATGTACTTCACACCGTGGTTGGGGATGAACGTGCCGTAGTAGAGCACCCGAAACAGTCCATCGTCCCGCCTGCTCGGCTCGACCGGCCGGAAAACTCTGTCGTCTGCCCCTGTTGGCACCAGCCGAAAACGAGCCGGGGCGATGCGGTAGACCTTCTGGAACCACGCCACATATTCCTCGGTGTCCAGGATCAGGAGATCGGCCAGACGACAGGCCAGGCTCTCCAGGCTATAGATCAAGCGGGCGGTGATTCGGCTCCGTTTGGTCAGTCCCCGCTCCTGGGCGATAAGGTAAATGGACATAAAGACGTCCAGGACCAGGGGCCTGCGCCGCAGCCGGGTCAGCAGCCGAGCCAACGGGACGTCCAACTGCCCCGGATACCCCAACACCATTACATCGTACTCGCCGACCTCCCGATGTTTGCGCAGCAAACGAGCATAAACGCGGAGGAGCCGCCCGGCAAAAGAAGGACGCGCCCACCCGCCGGTTGCTGCCTCCACCCGATCCTCAATGCCCCGCCACAGCGGTTCGTGGCACTCGATCACCTCGATGCCATTACGTCGCAGCCCCTCGATCATAATCCGGTTGCGCGAGTAGCCGGCCCGATAGGTCCCGAAATAACAGACGCGCATTTCCCTACGTTGCTAGCCCCCCTCTCAGCCCTGCTCCAAACGGTCGAAGAAGGCCCGTAGCCGCTCGCGCAAAGTGGCAAAGGTCTCCCTCAGATGCTCGGCCTGCCAGCGCAGTCGGTTCCACTCCAGCGTGTAGCCGTAGGCGTGACGGAAGAAGTGGCGAAAGCGGAGGTACTCCTCCAGCCTGGCCCGCAGGGCGTCGTCAATGACGGCAGGTCGCCCGCCCTCCACAGGCGTCGCCATCTGGACCAGCAGGTCGGCGTGCCAATGGGCACCCCGGGGCAGGCTCTCCCCCAGGCTGACCGCGATGCGCTCGAAGATGCGCTCCACGCCGTTGTAGAACTCGTGCAGCATCCCGGCGATGGCGTAGAGCTCGACCCACGTCGGCGGTTGGCTGCGCTCGCTCAGAAGCTCTTCCATCCTCTGGGTCACCCGATCCAGGGCGACCAGCTCATCCTCGACCACCGCCCTCAACGCCTGCACGGGGTCATCAGGCATCGGCACCTCTCCCAAAATGCGGGCCTGCATCTCCGGATAGGCGTCCTCCAGGGGGATTAGGTCCAGTTCCAGGTCCGGGGGCAACAAATCCCGGCAGGCCGCATAGGCCGCGAAGAACTCCTCGTCGGCCAGCCCCTCGACGGCCAGGTCAATGTCCGACCGGCTGTGCCAAGGCCCCTCCCCCGCCAGAGACCCAAACAGGATAACCCGGCGGGCTCCGAAGCGCTCCTTGAGCAGGGCGATGCACGCCTCCGCTGCCGCCAGAGCCCGTGCCCGTCGCTCGTCTACGCCCTCCGAAGAAACCGCAGCCCCGTCCACGCCGCCTCTCTTGCTCCCTCTAGCCCTGCTTCTCCTGTTGCTCCAACTCCATCCGTCGCAGCCGGTAGAGGGTCTCTTCCAGGATCTTGCGGTTGAACCCGATCAGGTCGGCCACCAGGCCGATTAGACAGACTTGGAAGCCGACGATGATGAGGATCGCCGCCAGGATCAAGGACTGGACATGCCCCTGCCCGCCGCTGGTGAAGAAGTAGTACAGGAAGCGAACGCCCAGGGCGATCCCCCCCAGGCTCATCAGAGCGCCTACTGTGAGGAAGACCCGTAGCGGTCGGTACATCGTGTAGGTGCGCAAGATCGTCGCCGTTGAATTGACCAGGTAATGAGGGATGTTCCGCATCAGCCGGGAGCGCCGGGTCTGGGGATTCACCCGCACCGGCACGTACTTCACCGCCATCCGCCGCGCCCCCGCCTGGATCAGGGTCTCCAGCGTGTAGGAGTACTCGCTGAGGACGATGGTGCGCAGGGCTGCCTCCCGGCTCAAGGCTCGGAAGCCGCTGGTCGCATCGGGGATGGAGACGCCTGCCGCCTGTTGCACCACCCAGCTTCCCAACTGCTGCAGGTGCCGCTTCAAAAGGGAGAAGGTGGGCACGCTGGCCACACCCCGGTCGCCGACGACGACGTCCGCTTGGCCGGCCAGGATGGGCTCGACCAGCCGGGCGATGTCCTCCCCCCGATACTGGTTGTCCGCGTCGGTGTTCACGATGATGTCGGCCCCGGCCACCAGGGCCGCCTCAAGCCCTTTCAGGAAAGCGGTCGCCAGCCCCCGATGCTGGCCCAGCCGCACGATGTGGTCCACGCCCAGCTCCCGGGCCACTTCTATGGTGCGGTCCGTGCTGCCGTCATCAATCACCAGCAACTCGATCTCGTCTACGCCGGGCAGGGAACGGGGGAGGTCTTGTACCGTGAGGGGGAGCGTGGCCTCCTCGTTGTAGCACGGGATCTGAATGATCAGCTTCATCAGCACTCCCGGCAGAGAAGGCTCTGCCGCTAGCGGGACCGGACGGAACAGAAATGTACCACGCTCCCGCCGGAACGTCAAGGCAGGCCGGCACCGGCGCCCCCTAGCGCTCCATCGCAGCCACCTCCTCGCCGTAGGCCAGCAGCGTCTCCACCATTCCCGGTTCCGGCGCTTCCGCATAGACCCGCAGGACCGGCTCGGTGCCCGAGGGGCGGATCAGCAGCCAGCTCTCGTCGGCCAGCCGGTACTTCACCCCGTCCGTCGTCTCTACCTGGGTCACCTCGACGCCCCCCAGGCGGGCGGGGGCCTCTTCGGTGAGGCGGGCGACCATCTCCCGTTTGGTGACGGGATGACGCAGCCGGAGGTCCCTCCGGGCGTAGTGGGCCGGCCCCACCGTGGCCTGCAAGTCGGCGACCAGCTCGTGAAGGGAGACGCCCGCCTTGGCGACGATCTCCAACAGCAGCAGCCCCATCAGGATGCCGTCCCCTTCGGGGATGTGGCCCTTGATGCTCATCCCGCCCGACTCCTCCCCGCCGATGAGCACCTCGTTCTCCAGCATGATGTCGGCGATGTGGTTGAAGCCGACGGGGGTCTCGTAGAGGGGGAGGTCGTACTGCCGGGCCAGCCGGTCCACCATCATCGTCGTGGATACGGTCTTGACGACCGCCCCTCGCCAGCCTCGCTCCTCCACCAAATAGCGAAGGGCCAGGGCGAAGATGTGATGAGGGTCCACGAAGTTGCCGCGCCCGTCCATCGCCCCGACCCGGTCACCGTCGCCGTCGGTGGCGATGCCGATCTGTCCGTGGCCGGCCTGGATCGCCGAGGCCAGGGCCCGGAGGTAGCGGGCGATGGGCTCTGGGTGGATGCCGCCAAAGCCGGGGTTCATCTCCCCTCGGATCTCGTAGACGTGGCAGCGGGTGCGGGCCAGAATCTCCTTAATGCACCCCCGGCCCGAACCGTACATCGGGTCGGCGACCACCCGCAGCTCCCCCGCCGAGATCACGTCCAGGTCCACCAGCCGGCTCAGGTGCTCGTAGTAGGGCCAGGCGGGGTCGAAGCGGCGGATCAGCCCCTGGTCCAGGGCCGCCTGGTAGTCCATAATGTTGGGGCCCCGGGCTGCCTCCTCCATCGCCTCCAGGTGAGCTTCGACCCGACGCGCCTCCTCCGGGCCGACGGAGCCGCCATAGGCCGCCTTGAGCTTGACGCCGTTATAGCGTGGCGCGTTGTGACTGGCCGTGATCATCACCCCGGCGATCGCCTTCTTGTGGACGATGGCGTAGGAGACCGCCGGTGTGGGCGCATCGGCCCGGGTCAGCCAGGCAACGATGCCGTTCCCCGCCAGCACGCGGGCCACCTCGGCCGCGTAGCGGTCGGAGAGGAAGCGGGTGTCGAACCCCACGACAACCTCCGGCCGATTGGTCTTCGCCTCTTCCCACACGTAGTCGGCGATGGCCTGGGCCACCAGCCGCAGGTTGGCAAAGGTGAAGGTGTCCGAGATCACCGCCCGCCAGCCGTCGGTGCCAAATCGTATGCTCATCGCGTCCTTCCCTCCCTCTCACAGCAGTCAGGGGGTGGTGGGCGGAGAGGAGACCGTCACGGCGTGGAAAGCCAGCGTCAACCGCCGCCGGCTGCCCTCCTCATCCACGCCATCAATGATCACCCGGTCCACCAGCCGCCCCTCGCCCAGCTCCAGACAGCGGGCGAACAACTCTTCTAGGGAGCGAATGGAGATCACCGTCTCGGTCAAACCGCTGGACGTATCCCATCGTCGAAAGACGACCTGCGCCTGGGTCACTTGTACCGCCATACCTGCTTCCTTTCCCTTTTGGATAGCCCGGTGTATCTATTCAGCCTACCCTCCCGCAGGTTACCGGTCGAGGGCGCTTTCAGCCCCGATGGGCTATTTGAAGCACGGTTTCGCGTCGGAAACACGCCTAACCTGCGGGAGGTCGCGTGAACAGTCACAGCCCGGTGAGACTCAAGCTGGAGCAGCCCTGGAACGGGGTTCCAGGGCTGCCCGTTGTCCCCTGTTCAGCCTACCCTCCCGCAGGTCACCGGTCGAGGGCGCTTTCAGCTCCGATGAGCTATTTGAAGCACAGTTCCGCGTCGGAAACGCGCCTGACCTGCGGGAGGGTGAACAGTTACGCCCGGACTACAGTTCGTAGGAGTCGCCGGGCTGGAGGACCACAACCTTCGTCTCCGTCTCCGCCTCCACCCGGCTGGCCCAGGAGTTAGGGTCTTGAGCGATCAGGTCCCAGGTGTTGTAGTGGATGGGGATGACCACCTTGGGCTGGATCAGCTTCACCGCCCGCAGCGCGTCCTCCGGCCCCATCGTGAAGTTGTCGCCGATGGGCAGTAGCGCCAGGTCAATCCCCTCCTCGCCGATCAGCTTCATGTCGTAGAAGAGGCCGGTGTCGCAGGCGAAGTAGAGCTTCTTCTCCTCAGCGGTGATGAGGAAGCCGGCCGGGTTCCCGCCGTAGCTGCCGTCGGGAAGGCCGGAGCCATGGTGGGCGATGGTCAGCTTCACGTAGCCGAAGGGGTACTGGAACCCGCCGCCGATGTGCTGGGGGTGGACCTTCTCGGCCGGGATGCCCTGGGCCTGGAACCAGGTGCTGATCTCGAAGTTGCTGATAATCGTCGCCCCGGTCCG
>WFUY01000430.1 GCA_015484715.1 Thermoflexales bacterium
GGCGAGGGGCTGTTGGGGGTCCACCTGGGAGGGGGAGAGCCGAAGCACTCGGGCCACTTGCTCCTGCAGGTGGGACTCCAGCAGGGCCTGGCGCTGTTCCGGCGCCATCGCTCGGAGCGCTTTGACCAGCAGGCTCTCCGGCGGGCGCTCCTCGGCCGGCGCCGGCTCTGTCCGAGGCGGCGCTTCGTCCAGCACGCTGGTCGCCACCACGTCCAGGGTGCCGGAGAGGTACATCGTCCGACAGGCTCGTCGCTGGATCTTGCCGCTGGAGGTCTTGGGAATGGTGCGGGGCTCGATGAAGACGACGGCGTAGACCTGGACCTGGTGGGCCTCGGCCACTGCCCGGCGGATGGTCGCCGCTACTTCATTCCAGTCCCACGGCTTGTGGGTGTAGACCTCCTGGACGACGACCAGCCGCTCTTCGCCGGACACTTCCACCGAGAAGGCGGCTCCACAGCCCCGACGGAGGGCCGGATGGCTCTGCTCCACGGTGAGCTCGATGTCCTGGGGGTAGTGGTTGCGCCCCCGGATGATGATCAGGTCCTTGAGCCGTCCCGTGATGAAGAGCTCGCCATCCTTCAGGAAGCCCAGATCGCCCGTGCGCAGGAAAGGCCCCTCGCCCGTGTCCGCCAGGTAGGCGCGGAAGGTCTGCTCCGTCTCCTCGGGCTGGTTCCAGTACCCTTGGGCCACGCTGGGGCCGGCGACCCAGACCTCGCCGATCCGGTCCGGCGGGCACCGGGTTAGGGATTGCGGGTCCACGATGACGACCTGATGGCCCTCGCCGGGTTGACCGCTGCCGACGAGGGTTTGGCTCTCCTCGCCGTCGTCGGAGACCTCCACCACCTGGTCTCGTTCGAGGGCGTCCTTGCGGACTGTGCAGAAGACCGGGGGGTCAACCCTTCGACCCCCCGAAACCATAAGCGTCGCTTCGGCAAGCCCATAGCACGGATAGAAGGTCCGCCACCGAAAGCCGCAGGATTCAAAGGTCTCGGCGAACTGCTTCAGCGTCTGCCAGCGGACGGGCTCCGCGCCGTTGAAGGCCAGGGTCCAACTGCTGAGATCGAGGCCGGCCCGCTGCTCCGGGGTGACCTTGCGGACACAGAGGTCGTAGGCGAAGTTCGGTCCGCCGCTGACGGTGGCCCGGTAGCGGGAGATGGCCTTCAGCCACCGGAAGGGGCGCTGCAAAAAGGCAAGGGGTGACATCAGGACACAGGGGATCCCGATGTAGAGGGGCTGCAGGATCGCCCCGATGAGGCCCATATCGTGGTAGGGGGGGAGCCAGGAGACGACGATGTCGTCGAGGGTGATCCCCATAGCGCGGGTGATCAGGATCGAGTTGTGCAGCAGGTTGTCGTGGGTGAGCATCACTCCCCGGGGCGTGCGCGTGGAGCCGGAGGTGTATTGGAGGAAGGCCAGTGTGTCGCGGTCCACGTCCGGCTCCTGCCATCGGTCTGCCAGCCCTTCCTCCAGGCTGTCGGTGGCGGTCCATTGGAGCGCCTTCAGATCAGGGGCCTGGTCGAAGAGGAACTGAGCCATCGTCAGGATCGGCGTTGTAGTGAGGGCGACGGTTGCCCGGGCGTCGGCGATCAGGGCCTGGAGGCGGGGGAGGGTGCGGTTGAGCCGGGCCGGGTCAGGCGGGTAGGCCGGGACGGCGATGACACCGGCGTAGAGGCAGCCGAAGAAGCCGGCGATGTACTCCAGCCCCGGCGGGTAGAGCAGCAGAGCCCGCTCTCCGGCCGCGTCCATCTCCTGCAGCAACGCCCCGATAGCCCGTGCCCGGCGGTCCAACTGCTCGACAGTGAGGTGCGCTTCTTCCGTTTCCCCATCTGTCAGAAAGGTGTAAACCTGGAGGTCGGGCTGGTGGCACGCCCTCCGGCGGAGCAGATCAACCAGTGTGGAGGGATCGGAGGAAGAGCCGAACGAGAGACCCGTATGGTTGATCATCGCATTCCTTTTAACCGTCTGGATAGGTCCTAGGGACAGGGTCCGTTATCGCGGATGTTGCCCATAAACAGCCCGGAAGGGCTGCTCCAGATGACTCTTGCCCCCAACGGGAAATACGACGGACGGGCATATGTTGCCCGGTCGCCCAGTTGAGAACGGTATTGGCCGCTTCAGGGTCCTGGCCAAGCTTCAAAGATGGCTCAGGCCGCAAAGGCCAACCCCTTTTCGGCTGTCTGGTGGGCTAGGTGTTCAGGTGGATGGGAAATAGTCGTCGAGAGGAGAGGTTTGAGATGAGCCACGACGGGGATGATCTCTCCAGGGACAGGACAGCCGTATGTCGCATAGACTAGGAGGTCCGATAGTGCACAAGTCGGGAAGACGGAAGGCCGATACCCAAGCCCTCCTGTTGAGGCAGATTTGGCGTATAGGATAACCATGGCCATCCTGGGCGGGGAGGGGGGAGATAAAGCGAGTGGAGGGAGGTATAAAAAACGATACGACTGCTGCCCGCCGCCTTTGGCTCTGCGAATATCACGGGTACTAACACTTACGTTTTAAGGTACAGTCCGGCTATCTGTACAGCGATGGGAACTTCCAAGGGCCTGATGCACGCCGTGGATTTTACTTGAGAGAAAGCGGTCCAGGTCTAGCCCACCAGACCAGTTGATGCTCGATCCAAAAAGGCAGACACAGGCCGTTTCCCCATCTCCCAAAGCCAATGCGGAAATCCGGCCTGTCGGATGTTGAGAACCCCCCATAACACCGTCACCTCACTATAGCATGTATCGGTTGGAATCTGGTAAGAAAAGAGTTAGAAAATGGTTAGAAATCCAGGGGTAATGGCCTGGAAGCGCCCCTTTCTAAGGGGCGCCGTTGGGAAATGGTTGGCGGATCGTTGGAGAGGTCTGGGCCTGAGATCAGACGGCTAGGACCTCGTAGATCATCACGGGCCGGCTTTTCCCCTTGACAATCACCGGCTCCAGCGGACGGGCCTCCACGGCCTCGCGGACTCGTTCATAGGTGGCCTGGCTGATGAGGATCTGGTTGGGCTGGGCCAGATCGCAGAGCCGGGAGGCTAGGTTGACGGCGTCCCCGATCACCGTGTAGTCGGAGCGGCGCAGAGTACCGATCTCCCCGGCGATCATCGGGCCGGTGTTGATGCCAATGCCGATGGGCACTGCCTCCCAGCCGATGCGGACCCAGTGTTCCATCAGGTGCTGCTGGGCCTTCTGCATCTGCATTGCCGTGCGCACGGCCCGCAGGGCGTGGTCCTCCATCGGCCAGGGAACGCCGAAGAGGGCCATCACCGCGTCGCCGACGAACTTGTCCAAGGTCCCCTGGTGGGCCAGGATCGCCTCGGTCATCGCTTCCAAATGCTCGTTGAGACGGGCGACCAGCGTCTCGGGAGGCGTCCGCTCGGCCACGTTGGTGAAGCCCCGCATATCGGAGAAGAGGATGGTCGCTTCGGCCCGCTGGCCCCGCAGGAAGTCCTGATCGGCGTTGAGGAGCATCTCCATCACCCGGGGATCCACCGACCGCTCCAGCACCCGGCGCAGCCGGCGCTTCTCCAGGCTCTCGAAGATGGCCGTGTCCATCTGGCTGATGATGGCGTGGAGCAGACGTCGGTCCTGGTGGGTGAAAGAGGGCAGCCCCCGGCGGTTGACCGCGCCGAAGACGCCAATGATGGTGTCGTGTAGGATGAGGGGGGCGCAGAGGAGGGAGCGGACCTGGGGGCTCAGTGCCGTCCGCTCCACCAAGTGGGCCTCGCGGATCGCCTGATGGGCGACCCGGCGGATCAGGTCGGCCTGGGCGCTGGCGGTGAAGAAATCCCGATGCGTTGAAGCCCGCAATTCCAGCTCTTGCCCCCGGTCCGAGAAGAGCATCACGAAGCCGGCTTCGGCCTCCAGCACCTGACAGAGTTCCCTCAAGACGGCCGTCAGCATCTCGTCGAAAGGGAGGCCCATATCTCGCAGCCGGTCCACCCGGTAGAGGGTTTCCAGCTCTCGGTTGCGCGCCACCAGCCGGGCGTAGGTACGGGCGTGGGTGAGGGCGGAGTCAATCTGGTCCTCGGCCAGGTCCAGCAGGATGATCTCTTCCTCGGAGAAAGGGCGGTTCCGATTGGCCAGCGTGATGGCTCCCAGCCGCTCTCCGTTGAGGACGATGGGGATGATCACCCCGTGGGGCAGCTTTTGGAGGGCGGCCTCGTCTCCCGCGTTCCAGGACAGGATTTGCTCTTGCTCCAGGGCCTGTTCCGTCCTCTCTTGGATCGTCTCCAGCACCTCCGGGGTGGCAAGGCCCGACCGGTCCACGATGGTCTTTAGGGAGAGTTCTCCGCTCTCCTCTTCGACCAGGCTGAGCAGGCAGAGGTCGGCCTGGAGGGTGTCCGTGATCAGTCCGGCAAGGGCCGTTAGCATCGCCTGCACATCCTGGACGGTGAGGTCTCGGACCTGGTCCACGGCCTGGATGAGGGCCAGCCGACGTTCCAGCAGCCTGATCTGCTCACCTAGTGCTTTGTCCTCGCTCATCCTCCTTCACTTCCCTTCCCGCGCCTGTACAGCCTCTTTCCATAACACCGGCAGGGTGAACGTAAAGCGGCTTCCCCTCCCCTCCACGCTCTCCGCCCAGATTCGCCCCTGG
>WFUY01000431.1 GCA_015484715.1 Thermoflexales bacterium
GTCCGGGACAGAGCAGTGCCCACCCGCCCTCCTGGGCCCCCGAGGCCATCAGCGTGGGGGCGAGCACGACGAGCCGCCTCTTTGGGAACGACCTGGACGTTACGGCTCCTGCCACGGTCCCCATCACCCTGACCAACCTCATCGCGGTGCCGGCTGCCTTCGGCCCCACCATTACCCAGACGGTGGGTCCGGCGGTCTACACCTACGTGGGCGACGCCTGTAGCGCCATCAGCACCGATCTGACCGGGAAGATCGCCCTGATTATCCGGGGAGGCTGCTACTTCACGACCAAGGTGCAGAACGCTCAGGATGCCGGCGCCATCGCCGCCGTCGTCTACAACAACCGGACCAATGCTCCACCCATCACGATGGGTGGTACGAGCACGACCATTAAGATCCCGGCGGTGATGGTGGGTAACAAGCAGGGCGGGGACCTGAAGGGCTGGGAGGCCGCCAACTCCGGAACCGCTCAACTGCAGATCAGCGCCGATACAACGCGCAACGGTCACGACCATCCCGCCGACATCATCGCCGACTTCAGCGGGCGTGGTCCTGGGCTGGGCAGCCTGACCATCAAGCCCGATGTAGTGGCACCGGGTGTGGACATCCTGTCGGCCTACTACAACTCCAAGACCGGCAAGGTGGATGGATGGGGGGCTATCCAGGGTACGAGCATGGCGACGCCCCACGTGGCCGGTGCTGCTGTGTTGCTCAAGCAGCTTCATCCCACCTGGACCCCGGCCCAGATCAAGAGCGCCCTGATGAGCACGGCCACGGGCGTTGAAGGAACCCTCTACAACGACTACGCCCAGACCGACGTGGCCGGCGTGATGGACCGGGGCGCGGGACGCATAGACCTGAGCAAGGCCGGGGACCCCGGTCTGACCTTCGATAGGCCCAGCGTCTCCTTCGGGCAGATGATGCCGGGGCAGACCGCGTCCGTGACCATCGAGGCGACCGACGTCGTCTCCCACACCGGGACTTTCACCTACACCATCACCATCAGTGAGACGGGAGACGTTACCACCACCGCCTACTTCACGGCCGGCACGAGTGTCACCCAGTTGGGCTTCACCGGCGCTGGTGACACGGCGACCTTCAACGTGACGATGGAGATCGCTCCCAACGCGCCGGCCGGCGACTACGAAGGGCTGGTCTGGCTGCGGCACGGCCCTCACAGCGCCCATATCCCCTTCTGGGTGCGCGTGAAGCCGACGGCGACCGTCAAGGACATCCTACTTGTTGACGACAGCCTGTCCTCCCTTGGTGTGGGCACCAGCTACCTCTCTTACTACACCAGCACGCTGGAGAGCCTGGGCTACACCTACGACGTGCTGGACACCGGCTACATCTACGCCGGCCTGGTCTCCTTCCCCTCCCTAGCCGAACTCCAGGCCTACAAGGCGATCGTCTGGTTCACCGGCGACAGTTCCTATACCTACTTCCACCTGGGTGTGGACGTCGCCTCCGGGCACCGGATGATTGACTACCTGCGCAGCGGCGGCCGGCTGCTGATGACTGGTCAGGACTTCAGCGGCTATGACCTGGGGTCCACCTACGGCAAGCCCTACCTGGTCACCATCGGGGCGGGGGCGGAGGAGATCGTCGAAGACCAGTTTGACCCATCCACCGCGCCCTTCCCGGTGGTTGAAGGGATGCCCGGCGTGGCCGCCTTCCAGGGGATGCTCCTGGACCTCGGCCCGTCGGGGGATGGGGCCAACAACCAGGAGTACGTGGATGAAGTCACCGCCTACGGTGGGGACTACGGCAGCGAAGTCTTTCTGCGCAGCCTGATGCCGGGCGCAACCAAGGGTGGCGGTGTTGGCCTCCTGCGTCACTTGGAGTACACTTTGGAGAGCCCCAATACCCTCTCCGGCCCTGACTATCGTGCGGTCTATCTGGCCTTCGGCCTGGAAGGGATCAACAACACCTCGGGTTACACCAGCCGGAAGGACTTTATGAAGGCGCTCCTGAACTTCCTGCTGGACGAGGTGAGCGTGACGCTGACCGGTGCCGGCGCTCCCAACGATGTCGCCACCCTGAAGGCGGAAGTCACGTCCTCGGTTGGTGCGACGGGCGTTCGTTATCGCTGGGACTTCGGCGATGGCAGCCCCATCGTTGAGACAACTACAGCCGAAGTGACCCACGTCTACACCAGCACCGGCACCTACACGGCCCGGGTGGAGGTCACCGACAGCTACGGCCACACGGCCATCGGTTCGGCGCCCGTCTTGGTCACCGCTGCCGGCAGCACGACGAAGTCGGTGGACAAGAGCCTGGCCTACGTCGGGGATAAGTTGACCTACACCATCGTGCTCAAGAACACCAGCCTGGTCACGACCACCGTCGCGCTGACGGATACACTGCCCACCTACACTGACTACGTCTCCCACACCGTCGGCACCATCGCGCCTCCCAGCAGCGGCACCGGCACCTGGAGCGCGCCGGAGCTCCGCTGGAGTGGCAGCTTGGCACCGGGCGCGGTCGTCACCCTGACCCTCACCGTCAAGATCACCGGCAACGCGCCCGCGGGCGGGAAGATCGTGAACACGGCCCTGGTCGGCACGCCCGATGGCGTCTTCACCAAGTCGGCGGAAACCACAGTTGGGGCTCGCGTCTTCTTGCCTCTCGTGATGCGCAACTATCCTTAGATCGCGCTTCGAGATACCTGGCGATCGAAAAGAGGGTCAACCCAATCGGTTGGCCCTCTTTTTGCACTCTTGTGATTCGGTAGACAACCTCCCCGTGCCCTACTCATAGGGACCTGATCCTATCTCCGGCGCCAAGAGTGCGTCAGAGCCGGAAGGCCCGTGCCCCAAGAACCCTTGCGAGGCCATCGGGAGCGTGATATAATGGGATTATGGGGGTTCGGCGAGCAACCTCTACACAGGAGCAAAGGCCATCCGGGGAGGAGCGTCCCCCGGCACTCCGGCCTTCTTGACGGATGTGGGAGGGAGCAGGCAATGGACAGGCAAGGGGAAGAGGCGCTTCGGATCTTGCGAGAGCCCGGCGTGCTGACCGACGACCTGCGCCGGGAGTTGCTGGAGCTGTTGGTCTTCCCGCCGGAGAAGCGCAAGATGACCTACGAGGAGTTCCTGGAATGGGCCGATGAGGACACCTTGGCCGAGTGGGTGGATGGGGAGGTGGTGATGTACAGCCCGGCTTCCCTCAAACATCAACAGATCGCGGGATTCCTTGCCCGGGTGATGGGAGCCTATGTGGAGAGCCGGGGGGTGGGTACCGTGATCCTCGCTCCATTCCAGATGAAGCTGGCCCGTTCCGGGCGGGAGCCGGATTTGCTGTTTGTCTCCCAAGAGCACCTGGGTAGGTTGAAGAAGACCTACTTGGACGGTCCGGCCGACTTGGTGGTGGAGATCATCTCGCCGGAGAGCATCGGCCGCGACCGGGGGGAGAAGTTCTGGGAGTATCAAGAGGCCGGCATCCCCGAATACTGGCTCATAGACCCCAACAAGAGGTGGGCCGAATTCTACGCGCTGGAGATGCCGGAGCGATACCGCTTGGTGATGGAGGGCGAGGAGGGGGTGTACCACAGCCGCGTCCTCGAGGGGTTTTGGCTCCGGATTGAGTGGTTGTGGCAGGAGCCGATGCCGGCAGTCGAAGAAGTGCTCCTGGAGGTTGGGGGGAAAGCGTATGCCCGCCGCCTGATCGAACGACTACGGGGGCAGGGGCTCCTGTCCGAAGTGTGAAGCGGTTCTTGGAGGCTTTGATGTCCACAACGCAACTGGACCACGTACTCGGCCTGAAATGCCTCATCTGCGGAGCGGAGTATCAACCTGACGAAGTGCTCTACGTCTGTCCCCACCACGGCAACGAGGGGGTCCTCGACGTCGTCTACGACTATCGGCGCATTGGCCAGCGTCTCTCGCCTCAAGCCCTGGCCCAAGACTCCACACTCTCTATCTGGCGTTACCTCCCCTTGCTGCCTGTGGAGCCCGAAGTGGTGGCCCGGGTGCGTCCTGTCGGCGCCCGGCTTCCCCACCATCCCCTCTTCTCCGTCGGCTGGACACCGCTGTACGAGAGCCCGACCCTGGCCCAAGAACTGGGCCTGGCCGCCGTCTATGTGAAGAACGATGGGCTGAACCCCAGCGCTTCTTTCAAGGACCGCGCCTCGGCCATCGCCGTCATCAAGGCGCTGGAGCTGGGACGGCGGGTGATCGCCGCGGCCAGCACCGGGAACGCAGCCTCCTCCCTGGCCGCGCTCTCGGCCAGCCTGGGCCTGAAGAACATCATCTTCGTCCCCGCAGCTGCCCCCCAGGCCAAGATCGCCCAGCTCCTGATCTTCGGTGCGACCGTGCTGGCCGTGCGGGGCTCTTACGATCAGGCCTTCGACCTCTGCCTGGAGGCCTCCCAGACCTACGGATGGTACAATCGGAACACGGCCTACAACCCCTATATGAGCGAGGGGAAAAAGACGGCGGCCTACGAGATCGTGGAGCAGTTGGGGTGGGAGGTGCCCGACCGGGTTTTCGTCGGCGTCGGCGACGGATGCATCATCGGCGGGCTCTACAAGGGCTTCTCCGACCTGCTGGCCCTGGGATGGATTGACCGAATGCCTCGGCTGATGGGGGTGCAGGCGGCCGGCTCGGCGGCGATGGTTCAGGCATGGCAGGCGGGGATGGATCCGATGGCGATGGAGCCCATCGAGGCCCACACCATTGCCGATAGCATCAGCGCCGGGCTCCCTCGGGATCGGATCAAGGCGATGCGGGCCGTTGTGGAGAGCGATGGGGCCTACATCGCTGTGACCGACGAGGAGATCCTGGCCGCGATGCCGGTTCTGGCCCGCAAGGCGGGCGTCTTCGCGGAGCCGGCGGGTGCTGCCCCCTACGCCGGGCTGGTCAAGGCGGTGCGCGAGGGTCTGGTAGGCCCTCAGGAGCGGGTCGTGGTGCTGGCCACGGGGAACGGGCTGAAGGATGTGTCCAGTGCGATGAAAGCTGCCGGCACCTCTCACATCATCGAACCTTCTCTGGAAGCGGTGCGGCGTGTGATTCCCTCGTGATCTTCCGCAGGTCGGCCATTGAACATCTTGAGAGTGCGTTTGAGAGGCTGAGGAGGAGTTGTCCCGGTGTTGAAGGTGACCTTTCTGGGTTCTGGTGCTGCCGTCCCTGCTGCTGGTCGGACCAACATCGCCCTGGTGGTTGAGAGCGACAAACACGCCCCTCTGCTGATCGAGTGTGGCCCGACGATTCTGCTTCAGTTGACCAAAGTGGGTATCCCCCCCGACCGCATCCGCTATCTCTTCCTCTCCCATCGCCACGGCGACCACACGCTGGGCGTGCCGATGTTCCTGCTTTACCGCAAGTTGTACAACCGGGGATCTCCCCTGACCATCTTGGCCGGTCGGGATACACTCCAGACAGCCCGGACGCTGACAGACCTGGTCTACCCAGGCATCCTGACCCTGCCTGATCACGTGGAGTGGCATCCCCTGCCCGAAGGAGAGGCCGGTCACGAGGAACTGGCTTCGGGCCTGCTTCTCACCACCATTCCGGCTCCCCACGTCCCTGGCATCCCCTCACTGGCTCTGCGGCTGGACTTCCTGGATGAGGGCCGTTCCCTCGTCTACTCGGCTGATACCGGCCCCAGTTCCGATCTGGTCAGCCTGGCCGCCGGATGTGATCTGCTGATTCATGAAGCTAACTTCTGCGAAGCGCTCATGCCGGAGGTCAATCCCGCCTCCTATGGCCACTCTACCGCCCGCATCGCGGGGCGGGCCGCTGCTCAGGCGGGTTGTCGTCTCCTGGCCCTCGTCCACATCCACGATGCCTATGGCGGACGGGAGGAGGTCCTGGCCAAGGAGGCGGCGACGGAGTTCTCCGGTCAGGTGCTTGTGCCCCAGGATGGCACGGTGCTCTACCTCTAGTTGACGATTGTGGTATAATGAGGCCAGGCTCCCGAACTCTTATCCAGCCTGAACCACGATGGGCCACAGACCCCGGATCGTCGAACTGACCATCCCCAGCGAGTACGGCTACGAGAAGCTGGCTATGAGGTTGGCTGGCAGCGTAGCCGAGGAGATGGGGTTCACCCCCGACCGGGTGCAGGACCTCCAAACGGCGGTGGCTGAAGCCTGTCTGAACGCCATCGAACATGGCAACCGTCTGGAGGCCGATACTCAAGTGCTGATCTTGCTCAGTATCGAGCCTGACCGGCTGGCCATAGATGTCCGGGATGAGGGCCGGGGCGGTCCTCCTCCCTCGGAAGTCCCCGAACCTGACATCGAGCAGCAGGTCGCCGGGCTGATGCCCACCCGTCGCCTGGGGATGTACCTGATCAAGCATCTGGTTGACGAAGCCGGGTTCGTCGAACCGGAAATGGGCGGTGGAAATCTTTTCCGCATGGTTATCCACCTGCAGCGGAATCGGGAGAGTTGACATGCTGAACAGACCCCTCAAAGTCCATCTAAGGCGCGTCGGCGATGCCGTTATCATTGACCTGGTAGGCGATCTCAATCATCAGGGAGAGACTACCCTCAAGGAAGCCTATCAGCGAGCCACGGTGGACAATAC
>WFUY01000432.1 GCA_015484715.1 Thermoflexales bacterium
CTCTCCAGCGCCTCCTGGGCTTTCAACACCTCTTCCTGAAGCTTCTGGATCATCCCCAGCCCTCCCATCCCCATACCTCCGGGCTGGGAGGCACCACGGCGAGGAATCTGTCTGCGACTACGTTTCTTGGCCACATTACCCTCCTTGGTTGAAAGGACGCACCTGAGCGCCCAGTTTTTCCACCGCCTCCTGCAACAGCGGATCTCCGTCCAGGTCCGATGAACCGGCTTCCCCTGGGGCCTCTCCTGCCTGGGCCGACTGTCCCTTCAAGACGTAGCGGACGTGACACCGATGGCCGGTCACGTGTTCCAGGACCTCCTCCACCAGCGCTTTGGTCCGAGGGACTTGGAGCTTGGACCGGGCGAACTCGTGATCTGCCCGCAGGACCACCGTCTCACCTTCCACAGCGATGGGATGGGCCGAGCGAAGGAGCGCCTCCACCGAGCGGTCCCGGGAGCGCATCACCCGCAGCAGTCCGCGCCACCGCTCCTGCACTAGGGCCAGGGTGAGTTCGCCCGGCGAGACCCCGGTCGTCGGCCTTCCGGTCGGGGCCTTCGGAGGGGAGGGCCGGGCAGGGAGAGACGTCGGCCGCCTGGTCGGGCGCCTCGCTGTCCCCTTGGGCACTGACGTGGTACCCGTCGCAGGGGGAGTCGCTGCCTGCCCACCGGCGGGAGCTTCCGATGGGAGAGGAGAGGACGAGGACGGCGGCGACGGCCTTGAGGCCGGCCCAGAGGCAGCAGGGGAACGAGAGGCAGCCGCCGGCGCACCGTCGGCCGGCGACACCGCCTCCTCATCCAGGCAACTCTCCACGAAGGCCATCTCCAGGGGGAGCTGGGGGTGCCATCCCCCTCGGAAGTTCCCCTCCGCTCGGCTGAAACGGCGGATGGCCCGCAGGAGGCGGCGCACGGGGAAGCGCCCGGCCTGGTCGGCCATCGGCCTGCGCATCTCCTGGGGGAGGTCCAGCAGATCCGCGCCATCCAGACGCAGGAGCAGCACGCCCCGCAGGTGCTCGACCAGTTGGCGGGTCAACTGGCGGGGGTCCACACCCCGGTCCACCGCCTCGTTGATCAGGTTGAGACCGCCGGCCACGTCCCCGGCCGCCAGCCGGTCCGTCAGTTGAAGCACCGTCTCCAGCGTACCCGCCCCCAGCACGGCCTGGGCCTGCGCCAACGTGATCTCGCCGGCGTTGTAGGCAGCCAACTGGTCCAGCAGGCTGATGGCATCCCGCAGCGAGCCGGTGGCTTGACGGGCGATGAAGCGCAGCGCCTCGGGCTCGGCCCGGAGTCCTTCCTCCTGGACGATCCGCTGCAGCCGCTCCACGATCTGCTCAACGGGGATGCGCCGAAAGTCGAACTGCTGACAGCGGGAGCGGATGGTGGCCGGGACCTTGTGGATCTCCGTCGTCGCCAGGACGAAGATGGCGTGGGGGGGAGGCTCCTCGATGGTCTTGAGAAGGGCATCGAAGGCGGAGCCGGAGAAGCGGTGGACCTCGTCAATGATGTAGACCTTGTAACGGCACTCGTTGGGGCGGAAAGCGATCTTGTCGCGCAGCTCCCGCACATCGTCCACACCGGTGTGGGAGGCCGCATCAATCTCGATGAGGTCCAGCAGCCGACCCTCGTTGATCGCCCGGCAGACGTCGCAACGGTTGCAGGGACGCTCGGCGGGCTCCTCGGCCAGGCAGTTGACCGCCTTGGCCAGCAGGCGGGCCGTCGTCGTCTTGCCCGTACCCCGGGGGCCGGAGAAGAGGTAGGCGTGCCCAATCCGCCCCATCGCGATGGCATTGCGCAGCGTTCGGGTCACGTGTTCCTGCCCGACGACCTCCTCGAAGGTCTGAGGTCGCCACTTCCGATAGAGCACTGCACCGGGCATCGTTCCCCCAATCGTCGTCTACCGACGGTCGGCCTCTTCGGACCTCCCGTCCCCATCCCGGCCGCCAGGATTGTGCTCCCGATGCTCCGGACGGTCCGCCTCGGCCCGGCCCGCCGGACCTGTCTGGTGGGAGCATGAGGCGGCGCACTCGCTGCCAGGATTGTACTCCAGGTTCCCCGGAGAGGCAAGGAGGCTACCCAAAACCGGCAGCACAAACCTTGACATTTCCCTGAATTGTGCTAAGATAGGACTAGCTGTTCACCCTCCCGCAGGTCAGGCGCGTTTCCGACGCGAAACCGTGGGTCAAATAGCCCATCGGGGCTGAAAGCGCCTTCGACCGGTGACCTGCGGGAGGGTAGGCTGTACAGACTGCGGACCGTGGACTACGGACTTTTTGATGCTTGACAGGGCGAGTTAGAGGGGGGTATAATGAGCACACGAACCTCCGGGGGCGGTAGGGCAGCACCGGAGCCATTTACCTGGGGAGGCAGGTATGCCTGGAACACGACCCTTCGAGATCGTTGCCCACCGGGGCGTGCCTACCGAGGCTCCCGAGAACACCATCCCTTCGTTCGAGCAGGCCATCGAGAGGGGAGCCGATGCTGTCGAGATGGATGTCCGGCTGACACGCGATCGGGTGCCGGTCGTCTACC
>WFUY01000433.1 GCA_015484715.1 Thermoflexales bacterium
TTCTTCTACCTCCAGGACCGGCTGGAGCCGGAGCCCAAGAGCTACGTCCTGGGCATCTTCCTCCTGGGCGGGCTGCTGGCCCAAGCTGTGGCCATCCCGGTGGTCCAGGACCTCTTCCAGGTGCAACGCTGGCTGGGAGCCGACCCCCTGACCACCCTCCTGGGCTCCATCCTGGTCATCGGCCTCACTCAGGAGTTCCTCAAGTACGCCGCCGTCCGCTACGCCGTCTACCCCCTGCCGGAGTTCGACGAGCGGGTGGATGGGGTGATCTACGGGACGGCGGCCGGCCTAGGCTTCGCCACCGTCCTCAACGTCCACTACGTCCTCTCCAGCGGCGGGGTGGACCTGAAGGCCGGCGTCATCCGCATCGTCGTCACCGCCCTGGCCCAGGCCAGCTTCTCCGGCATCAGCGGCTACTTCCTGGGGCGGGCCAAGTTCGAGGTCGAGCCGACCTGGTGGCTGCCCGGCGGTGTCGCCCTGGCCGCCACCCTCAACGGCCTCTTCACCTACCTGCGAGGGGAGCTGACGACCACCGGCCTCAGCCTCCAAGGGGGCGGCTTCAACCCCTGGCCGGGGCTGATCCTGGCCGCCATCGTCGCCACCGCCACCTTCAGCCTGCTCTTCTACCTGATGCGCCGGGCCAACCGGCTGACCCTCGCCGGGGCCGACATCCCTCAACAGCAATGAGCCCCGGCCCATCCGGCCTTTGACGTCTTCCGTCCGCGCCCTCGCATCGCAAGGAGTCCACGATGGTTTCAACCCTCCGTCCCGTCACGGGAGATCGAGACCGATACGCCGACTGGCTGGTCCTCGGCCTGGTCCTCATCGGACTGGCCCTAGGATGGTTCCTGCGGGCCTCGGTGCTGAGCCGCACGACGGAGTTCCGCGACCCGAACACCGGCATCAGCGTCCGCTATCCGGCCGGCTGGCGGCGCAGCAGCGACACCACCCTCCTGCTCCGGGTGCGCGATCCGATGGGCGGGGCCTTCCCCACCACGCTGGAGCTCCGCGTCCGCTCCCTCGCCCCGGAGGCCGACCTCCGGCTGGCCCTGGAGGGGCTGGCCCTGGAGCGAAGCCGGACCGCCATCGCCTACAAGCCCCTCCGGACCGACCTGGTGGAGGTCCAAGGGCAGGTGGCGACGCGGCGCACCTTCACCTTTGTCTATACCGGCGACAACCCCTACGTGGAGCAGCTCCCCGTCGTCGTTGTGGGGGCCGACGTGGCGCTCCGGCTGGACGGCGAGCGGGTGGTCATCGCCACCCTGCTGGCGGAGGCCGACCGCTTCGACGCCGAGCAGGGCCGCCTGCGGGCCTTCCTCGAATCGCTACGGCAGCTATGAAAGTGGTATGGAAAAGCATGTTGCGAGACCGCTCATAAGGTACCGGCTGACCGACCACGCTCGCCAACAAATGGCCCGACGCAGAATCCAAGAGGTGGAAGTGATGAAGACCCTCTCAATGCCAGAACAAGTCTTGCCCGTGCGAGAGGGGCGTGTCGTCTACCAATCCCGTGTTGAATGGGGCGAACCACCACGCGAGCACCTGCTGAGGGTTTTTGTAGACATTGATCGTGAGCCACCGGAGGTGGTGACCGTCTATCGCACCAGCAAGGTGAAGAAGTATTGGAGAGAAGAAGAATGAAAATCATCTACGACCGAGAGACCGACACCCTGACGGTGATTTTCTCCGACGCCCCCGTAGCGGAAAGCGACGAAGACAAGCCCGGAATTATTCTCGATTACGATGCGTCAGGGAACCTGGTAGCCCTGGAGATCTTGGACGCATCCCACCGGATGACTATGCCAACCCACATCGAGTACGAGGTTGCTCTTGCTTAACAACCTCTTAGGGAGCGCCTGAACGCACCTTGAGCGCTTCCTGCTCTCCCTCCCGATAACTGCCTCCCCAGGAGCACACCGGGATGAACAAGAACATCTCCCCCCTTTTCATCAGTCTGTTGATCCTGTCGGCGCTGGCGTGCAACCTCTCCTCCGGCGGGGCGCTGCCCACCGTCACGCCGACCGCCCGTCCCACGCAAGCGCCGGTCCGCCAGCCGGAAAC
>WFUY01000434.1 GCA_015484715.1 Thermoflexales bacterium
CAATGGGGACAGCCCCAGGAGAGGGCGAGAGGGGTGGACAACCATCAGGGAGACTCCGCGCCTGTCTCACCTCCCGTTCCCACTTTGTAGACGGCCCGCCAGGGGTGGTACTTGCTCACGAAGGTGTTGACGTGCATCACCTGGCCGTTGGCGTCCCGGACAATCCGTTTGACCGTGGCGGTGAGCCCATCCACGGCCCAATCCACTTGCTTGATGGTGCCCTTGGGCAGTGTTGGGTCCTCCTCGTAGATGGGCTCGCCGTGAGGGATGATGTCGGTGATCTCCGGTCCGATCATCTCCACCGTCCGCCCGTCGGAGGTGCCGTAGAACTTGAAGGTCAGCCGGTAGCGGGTCGGGTTGACGTAGGTTTCGATGAGGATGTAGCCGGGCGTGTCGTTGACGAACTTCAGGTCCACCAGGGGGGAGTAGACGGTGGCGTCCAGGCCGGGAGGGATGCCCCCCTGCTCGTAGTAGCCCACCCGGTAGCCGTGGGCCCAGCGTTCGACGATGGGGAGGCCGGCCCAGAAGGCGGCCCGGAAGGCGGTGGTGGAGACTTGGCAGACGCCGCCGCCCAGCCCGACGACCGTCCGGTTGCCGTAGATGATGAGGGATTCGTCGTAGCCGGCCTCTTTGCTCACCTCGCCCAGGTACTTGTTGAACGAGAAGGTCTCCCCGGGGGCGACGAGGATGCCGTGGAAGCGGGAGGCGGCTACGGTGATGTTGTTGACCCGACCGGCTGAAGAACCGGCGAAGTAGGAGGTATTCTCCACCAGCAATTCCCGGATGCCCAGTTCCTCAGCGGTGGCGCTGTCGGAGATGGATGGGGGCACGGTGGTCAGCACGGCGGCCACTTCCCGCTCCCCCTCATCCATCGCGGCGGCCAGCAGCCGGTTCAACGTGGCCTCGAGGTCCAGGGACTGTCCCGGCTTCCCCGGCGTGATGAGCTCCAGTTGGCGGGTTTGGTCGTTGAAGACGAAGCGGGGGTTCTCCGGCTCCCGGGCGACCAACTCGGCGATGGGGGTTAGGAAGGCCCATAGGGCGTCGGTGTCCAGCGTCGCCGTGATGTGCACACCGTCCTCCCGGGGCTCCTCCCCCAGGATCACCAGCCCGGCCAGTTCTTGGGGGGAGAGGACCCACGGCCCCAGGTCGTCGGTGAGGGGCACCGTGGAGGTAACGGTGAGGGTGATGGGGCCGCTGAGAATAGCTTCTACCCGTCGGCGGGCCTCCGAGGCATCCACCACACGGGGTGGGGTCTCGGCGATGACCAGGGGGACCTCGATGGGGGCGATCCGTCCGATGGATGTCTGGAGCAGGGCCAGCGTCGCGCCGACGTTCAGCTCCCGGCCTACCTGGGCGGTGGTCTCAACGGGGGTCGGGGGGCTGTTGACCGCGTCGCGCTGCTCCAGGCGGAGGGCTGCGTCACGGACGGGCTGGTTGATCTGCTGGGCCAGCTCCTCCAGATAGGCTCGGGCCGTCCGTTCGTCGTAGATGATGCGGGGGGCGAGTTGCTCCCCTTCCCACCAGGCGCGGGCCTGTTCGAGAAGCCGGTCCCAGGGAGGGCCGTGGCGACCGATGCGGAAGGCGGCCATCGCCGTCGCGTCGGCGTCCAAGCGCAGCCCCACCCGCTCCGGTGGCAGTTCCCACCGTCGCTCGCCATCGGTGAAGATGACGGGAGCCCGGTGGGGGAAGTTCAGAGCGGCGACGAGGACGGCTTCGGCCTCCTCCGGCGTCATCCCCTCCAGCGGGATGCCCCAGACCTCGACGCCTGGGTAGATGCGGTCCCGGTAGAAGACTTGGAAGAGGCCAATAGGGAGCCAGATCGCCAGCGCCAGCGTGGTCAGAAGGAGGGGGATGGCGATCAAGGACTTCCAAGGGTAGGGCTTGCGCTGCGCCGGGCGCACCACACGCACCGCCGGTACGGTCACTTCTCCCAGTTGTGCGCTCGGGCTGCCGCTCTCCACAGGACTCTCCAACGCTTCTCCAACGGGTGTACCCACCACCGAACGTTCTCGCCTCCCGGCATCCGGTAGGAGCGGAGGGAAAGAGGGCCCGGCGCTGGTGCACCGGGCTGAAGGAGCGAAGCCCCCTGCGGGGGCTCATCTCAGCCCGCAGGGCTTGCCTTGTCTTCCAAGCAGGGGAGCGATCCTGCCCATCGGCTGCCGGATCCACGGCTGGAAGGGGGATGGGCCTAGGGGCCGGCGAGGCCGGCCGGTTGGCGGTACATCCGACCGTGGACGAAAGGGATCACCCCGTTGCCGAAATCCACCTCGATGGCGTAGGCCCACATTCCCTGCTCCACCGGCCAGAGAATCCGGCGGACGAAGCGGGCCGGGAATTCCGGGGAGGCGTTGGTGATCTGGACCGTGGTGAGGGTCAATCTCCCTTGGGCGTCGGCCCAACCGATGGCCCGCTCGGCCCGTCCATCGCTGCCGAAGAACCAGGCGACGAGCATCTGCTCCCGACGGTCGTAGTGGATGTAACCGTGCTCGCTGCCCAGCGGCCGGCCGGACTCGTCATAGACGGCTACCTCCAGTGCGAGGTAGTGATCCTTCAGGGCCCAGCGTGCCTCCCCTTGGAGCCGGTAGCTGGCGCCTTGTCCCGCTCCTTCACCTTCCCAGGAACCGACGAGGTACCAGAGGCGAAGCAGAGCGATCTCTCGGGTGCGGGTCGTTTCTTGGGTGATTGTCTCCATAGCGTGACCTCCGGGATGACGGGGTCGGCCGGCAGAGCGCCCATCCTCCAAACGAGGGTGCGCCATCCGACCCCTGGGGTGGGATGGTGTTGAAACTCCCCGCGCGCGCCTCGCGGTTTTCGGCCCGCTTCTTCCCTGGTCCTTCCTGGTCTGCTCGCTCGCCCCGTCGGGCGAAGCGGAGCCCATGCCGCGCCAGGCACCCCCCTGCCTAAATCGTGATGGATTGCAAAGGTTCGGCGTTCAAGACAGCTCACTCTCCTCCTACTTCCCTAAATTGTAGCACAAAGCCGTGGTAACGCAAGGGGGGTGATGCGGTGATTACCCACAAGGGAGCGAGAGAGTGGTCCGTGGCAGGCCGTCCACGAGTTTCTCACAAATGCACGAATGAGGCGGTCCTTCATTCGTGTATGCGTGCCCCATTCGTGGATGGCTAGTCTCCCTATCTCCAAGGTCACACGAGGACTTCCCGCACCCGGGCGCTGGTGTAGTCCATCGCCCACACGACGATGACGATGGCCCACACGGCCACGGAGGCCCAGGTCCACTGGGTCTGGTTGATCCACTGGCGTAGGACGAAGCCAATGCCCCCGCCGCCCACGAAGCCGATGATGGTCGAGATGCGGACGTTGATGTCCCAGTGGTAGATGGTGAAGGCCAGGTAGGGGGGGATGATCTGGGGGATGACGGCGTAGACGATCACCTGGGCCTCGTTGGCCCCGGCGGCGCGGATCGCTTCGATGGGGCCGGGGTCAATGCTCTCCACCGCTTCGGAGTAGAGCTTGCCCAGGGAGGCGACGGTGACGACGCTCAGGGCCAGCACGCCGGCGAAGGGGCCGAACCCCACCCAGATGGCGAAGATGGTGGCCAGGATGATGGGCTCGATGGAGCGGGTGATGTTGAAGAAGGTGCGGGTCGCTCCGTAGATCAGGGTGCCCAGCCAGGTGCGGGGCATGATGTTGCGGGCTCCCAGGAAGCTAAGGGGGACGGCGACGATCCCGCCGGCGGTGGTGGCCATCAGGGCGAGAAAGATGGTCTCGATGATCTTGGCCAGGGTGATCCGCAGGGGCTCGCTGGGGCGGAGTTGCCCTGACTCCCAGGAGAGTTCGGCCTGCAGGCCGGAGAGACCGCCCTGCTCTTCCAACAGGGGGGGGATGGTCGTCTCCACCTGGAAGCGGCCCTGGGCGTCGGTGGTGAAGCGGGCATCCCGCAGCCGGCCCTGCAGCCCTCGGGGCAGCCAGTAAAGCCGCCCTTGGGTGTTGGGGCGGAAGCCCTCGCCGGTCACGGTGATGGGCTCCCGGGCTGCGGCGCAGGGCTTCGACAGGGACAACCGTGGCCCCGGGGCCGGGG
>WFUY01000435.1 GCA_015484715.1 Thermoflexales bacterium
GTAGGCGTTGGGGGTCGCCTGGGGGTAGAGCTTGTAGACGGCCCGGCGCTGGGAGAGCCCTTCGTTGAAGAGGTCGGGCAGGGTGACGGGGCAGACCTTGGCGCAGTCACCGCAGGCGGTGCACTTCTCCGGGTCAATGAAGCGGGGGTTCCGGCGCACCGTGACGGTGAAGTCTCCGGCTTCACCCTGCAGGTCCAGGACCTCGGTGTTGGTGAGGAGTTCGATGTTGCGGTGGCGGCCCACCTCCACCAGCTTGGGGGAGATGGTGCACATAGCGCAGTCGTTGGTGGGGAAGGTCTTGTCCAGTTGGGCCATGTGGCCGCCGATGGCCGACTTCTTCTCCACCAGGTAGACCTTGTAGCCGGCGTTGGCCAGGTCGAGGGAAGCCTGCATCCCGGCGATCCCGCCGCCGATGACCATCACCGCGCCGACCGGCAGCCCATCCCCTCGTGCACTCCGTCCGTTGTCGCCCATCGTGCCTTCTCCCACGTGTCGAAAGTTAACCGACTGTTCACCCTCCCGCAGGTTCCCCCCGCCGGGCACCGCGTGACCTGCGGGAGGGTGACAACGATCAGGTAACTGGACCAAGGATCTGGGCCATCATCGCGGCCACAGCTTGGTAGACCGGCGAATCGTCCTCCATCTCGATCAGCGGGCGCCCGCTGAACTCGAAGGTGGTCACCTGGTTGTCGGCCGGGACGACCCCCAGCAGGGGGATCCCCAGGGCCTCGATCCGCGCCTGGAGGGGGGGCGGGATCGGCCCCACCAGCCGGTTGAGGACCAGGTAGGTGTGGTTGATGTGGATGTCCAGCTCCTTGCCCAGTTCCGCGATCCGCTCGGCGGCCACGATGCCCCGCTGGGTGGGGTCGCTCACGATCAACAAGTAGTCCACGTCGCGGGTCGTGCGCCGGCTCAGGTGCTCCATCCCGGCCTCGTTGTCAATGACCACGAAGTCGTAGTGACGGCTGATGCCGTCCACGATCTGGCGCAGGAGGTGGTTCACCGCGCAGTAGCAGCCGGGGCCTTCGGGCCGCCCCATCGCGATCAGGTCCACCCGGTCTCCCTCCACCAGCGAGGAGCGGACCTCGTAGTCCAGGTACTCCCGCTTGGACATGCCGCCCGGCAGCACGCCGGCACCGACCGCCACGGAGCTCTGGACCTGCTGGAGCATCTCCTCGCGGATCTCGCCGATGGTCCACTCCAGGTCCAGCCCCAGGACCATATGCAGGTTGCTGCTGGGATCGGCGTCAATGGCCAGGATGGTGCCGGGCCGGTGCCGGAGCAGGTACTTGATCACCATACAGGCGATGGTCGTCTTGCCGGTCCCCCCCTTCCCGGCGAGGGCGATGGTTGTGGTCACCGTTTCCGTTCCTCCTCTCCCTGTCCTTTCCCTAGATGGCGATGGTCTCCTGACGCAGGTAGGAGTCCGCGTAGATCACCTTGTTGAGCAGGATCTGGACCGTCTTCCAGATGGCCACCTGCTCCGGGTCCTCCAGGTCCACGTCCTCGATGGAGGGCTCCTCCATGGCAGCGATGCGGTCGTGGATCTTGAGGTAGAGGCGTCCTACCGGCGTGCTGTCATCCCGCTCCTCGATGATGCGGATGACTTCCTTAAGCTTCGTGTCCAGAGGGTTGGCGATCATCATCTTCAGGCCGGCGCCCATCAGCATGGCACAGTAGACGCGGTTGATGAGGGAGCGGTTCTCGGCCGGCACCTGGTTGGAGACGTTGGAGAGCCCCACCGAGACGGCCGGCGGCGGGTCCCAGGCATACTGCAGCGTCCGCACCGCCTCGATGGCCTCCGGGCAGTACTCCTGGCATCCTGAGACGGTCAGGATCAGCGGGTCGAGGATCAGGTCCTCGATGGGGAAGTCAATCTCCAGCATGCGCGGGATCAGGACCTCCAGGGCGATGCTCACCCGCTCGTCGGCGGAGACGGGGATGCCGCTCTTGCCCATTGTCAGGGCGATGAGCCGGGCATTGTACTTCTTGGCCAGGGGCGGCACCTTCTCCAAGCGTTCCGGCTCCGCCGAGGTGGAGTTGACGATGGGCTGGGCCTTGGTGATCGTCTTCAGGGCCGCCTCGATGCCCAGGACGTTGGTGCTGTCAATGCAGAGGGGCACGTCTACAACGGCCTCCAGCGTCTTCACGATCCAGGGGAAGACCTCCTCCCAGTCCCGCTTGCGCGGGCCCAGGTTGATGTCGAGGGCCTGAGCGCCGGCCTCCACCTGGCGGACGGCCAGGTCCTGGAAGAACTTGGCATCACGCTCCTTGAGCGCCCGCTTGACCTTCTCCGAGACGATGTGGATATTCTCGCCGATGATGTACATAGGTGCGATCCCTCCTCGCCGATGGCGGCTTGGTTAGCGAATGAAGTCAACGAATTCTGGACAGATAAACGGATGCGGCAGACGCCCCAATTCGTTGACTCGGTTCTCCATTCGTTGTCCCATCCCCTCACCCCCCCAGCGCCGCTTCTACCGTGGGGAAGCGGGAGAGCTCGGTGTGGGGCAGGAAGAGGGCAGACATGAAGGCTTCGTAGAAGGTGTTGTCGGCGGAGAGCTCGATGTAGGTCATCCGTTCGGCGATCTCCTTGATGCGCCGCCGGGCCTGCCAGTCCAGCAGGGCCAGGTAGGCCCCCCGCACCGAGGTGTTGCCCAGGAACTCGAAGCGATCCCAGGGCATATCCGGCAGCAGGCCGATCTCCACCGCCTTTTCCACGTTGATGTACTTGCCGAAGGCCCCGCCGATGAGCACCTGCTCGACCGTCTCCAGGGGGACGCCCACCTGGTCGGCCAGGACGGTGAAGCCGGCGTAGATGGCCGCCTTGGCCCGCATCAGGTTGTCCACGTCCACCCGCGTCAGGACGATCTCCCGGCCGGTGGCCGTCTCCTCCCCCCAGGCGACCACGTACTCCAGGCCGTGGGCCCCCTTGCGGATGCGGGGGGTGTCCAGGCTCTCGTTGAAGTTCCCCCGCCGGTCCAGGACCCCGGTCAGGAAGAGTTCGGCCAGTAGGGAGATGAGGCCGCTGCCGCACAGGCCCCGGGGCGGGACGTTCCCGATGACCCGGTAGGTGGGCTCGTAGGTCTGGCTGTTGATCCAGACCTCCTCGATGGCCCCCCGGGTGGCCCGCATCCCGTGGAGGACGCCGGCGCCCTCGAAGGCGGGGCCGGCCGAGCAGGCGCAGGTGACCAGCCAGTCGCGGGTTCCCAGCACCGTCTCCCCGTTGGTGCCGATGTCCATGAAGAGGGTGACCTGATCGGTCTCGTCCAGGCCGGCGGCGAGGACGCCGGCCGTGATGTCGGCCCCGACGTAGCTGGCGACGCCCGGCAGGCAGTCCACCGTCGCCTCGGGGTGGGCGAGCAGGCCGACCTCCTGGGCGCGGAGGGTGGGCACGTGGTTCACCGCCGTCACGAAGGGCGTCAGGCGGATGCTCTCGGCCGGGATGCCCAGGAGCAGGTGCATCATCGTGCTGTTGCCGGCGATGGTGACCTTGACGATCTCCTCCGGCTTGGCCCGGGTCCGTTTGCAGGCCCGGTCCAGCAGCTCGTTGATGGTCTCCAAGGCCAGGGCCCGCATCTCCTCGCCGCCGTTGTTCTTGCTGGCGTAGATGATGCGGGAGATGACGTCCTCGCCCCGGGTGATCTGGCGGTTGTACTCGGCCACCTGAGCCCGCACCCGACCGGTCAGCAGGTCCACCAGCCAGACGGTGACGGTGGTGGTGCCCACGTCCACGGCGGCTCCCCACAGGTGGGCATCCTCCGGCTCGTGGCCGGGGCGCAGGTCAATCAGGCGGGCGGGGCAGCCGGGGCAGTCCCAGGCCATCGTGTCCAGGACCGCCGTCACCTGCCACGCCCCTTCCCGCAGCACCGGCCCGATGCGCCGCAGGAGGGGCAGGGAGATCTGGAC
>WFUY01000436.1 GCA_015484715.1 Thermoflexales bacterium
AGGGCAGGGGGGAAGCCCGTCAGCTTGATGGGGCGCACCGGCACCCTTTCCTCGTCGTGCAGCAGGCCGGGCGGGAGGGGTTCCGCTCGGCGGTGGTGGGCGGCGACCACCCGGCGGGCCTGGGCCAGCAGGCTGGGGAGCCGTTCCAAGGGATCGCCCCGCTCTCCCGTCAGCAGGAGGGCCAGGCCGGGCTCCAACCGGGGCTCCAGGATTTGCGTCGTCGTCGTGAAGAGGACGGGGGCCAGGCCGCTCAGTTCGGCCATCAGTCGCCAGGCGGCCGTCGTCTTGCCGCCGGCCCCGACGAAGGCGACCCGGTCCCCGGGGTGAACCTGCAAGGCTTCTGCCAGCATCGTCGGCCCTTTCTCGACATCTCGTCTCCCGATTATAGCACACGACCAGGGGAGAGACCAGGCTTTCTTGACTGGTGATTACCCACAAGTGAGCGAGAGAGTGGTCCGTAGCGGGCCGTCCACGAATGCACGAATGAGGCGGTCCTTAATTCGTGTATTCGTGCCCCATTCGTGGACGGCTAGTCTCCCTATCTCCAAAGATATGGGTAATCACCGCTTTCTTGACACCCTTTTGCCCTGCGGTACAATAGGGGCGGCCGGCGACCAGGCCCGTCAGCGCGGAAGAGAGCACAAGGATTCCCCAATGCTTAAGCGAATCGAGCTAAAGAACTGGCGTAGCGTTCGGGAGCAGGGGCTGAAGTTGGGTCCGGTCAACCTCCTGATCGGCCCCAACGCTGCCGGGAAGTCCAACGTTGTGGACGCCTTGCGCCTGTTGGCCGAGGCCATCCGGTCCGATCTGGAGACGGCGGTCACCCGTCGGGGAGGGCTGGAGAGCGTCCGATTTCGGGGCGCGTCGGAGGGTGAGGAGGTCACGATCTCCATTGACTATTTCGTGCCCGATCCCAGCGCTCCCCACAGCCGGTCGGACATGCGCTACAGCCTCACCATTGCCCAGGAACCGGAGAGCGGACGTCCTGCCGTGGCCCGAGAGGAACTGCGCGTCAAGGTGCGCCGGAATGAACCCGGTACACAGCGGTTGTGGTTTCGCTCCCAATGGGGGAAAGGGCGTGCCCTGCGGGATGTGAAGACGGATCAGCGCGAAGCCTTTGACACCGGCGACCCCGGCATCCTTGCCCTCAAAGCCCTGGGGTTCTTGGCGACGTTTCCCCGCATCCGTGCCCTGCGGGAGTTCATCGAAGGGTGGCAGTTCCTGAGCGTGGACCTGGGGGCGATCCGTCAGCCCCGGCGGGATGAGCGGGCTACGCGCTTGGATGGCAAGGCGGCTAATCTGGCCAACGTCCTACGCACGATGCGTAGCTTCAACGCCTCCGGTCTAGAACGCATTCTGGACAACTTGCGTTACCTTTTGACCCACGTTTCCGATGTGGTCACCGACGTAGAGCACGGTCGGGTGCTCCTCTACCTCGTTGAGCAGCCCTTTGGCTCTTCCTTCGATGTGCAAGTCATCTCCGATGGCACCCTCCGTCTCCTAGCCCTCTTGACGGCCCTGGAGACGATGCCTGAGCACGGCCTGCTCTGCGTGGAGGAGCCGGAGCATGGCCTGCACCCGCTGGTCTTTGGCCCCCTGCTGGACATCATGCGGGAGTACTGTCCTACCGACGGCAGCCGACAGGTCCTGCTGACCACCCACAGCCCCGATCTGGTGGATGCTGCCCGGCCGGAGGAGGTCATCGTGGTGGAGCGGAACGAGGAGGGGGCCTCGGAGTTCGAACACCTCTCGGCCCGGCGGCTCCGCAGGTGGCTCCAGGACTTCCGCCTGGGTGAGCTCTGGCGGATGCGGCAGATCGGGGGGGTGCCCCGATGAGCAGGCCATCCCCGTGGACGGTGGTGCTGATCGTAGAGGACGACTCTTCCTATAACCGCCGGGCTCGGCGCATCTTGGCTGAGAAGGCCGATGGTTCAGCACCTGAGCGCAGTCCATCGTTACGACGAGCATTGGCGCACCTAAGCGATTCCCCTTGTGGTGAGATCAGCCTGGCGCGATAGTCAAGGAGGTAGCCGATGGAGCCTGACCGTACCCACGTTGAATCCCCGCCCCCGGCCCTGCTTATCCGCCGGGGCACGCTGGTGACCGCCGAAGGGCTTCTCCGGGCCGATCTGCTGGTCCAGGGGGAGCGGATCGCCGCCGTCGGCACGGACCTGAGCGCCCCACCCGGCGCCCGCGTCGTGGATGCCGAAGGCCACTACCTGCTCCCCGGCATCATTGACGCCCATACCCACATCCAACTGGACACCGGCATCTACCAGACCCCCGATGACTGGCTCATCGGCACCCGGGCCGCCGCCTGCGGTGGCGTCACGACGGTGATAGACTTCGCCACCCAGTTTCGAGGCCAGACGCTGCGCCAGGCCGTGGAAGCGCGGCTGGCGGAGATCGGCCGGCGGGCGGTGGTGGACTACGCCCTCCACGTGATGGTGACCGACCTGCCGCCGGGCCGGGTCGAAGAACTGGGCGACCTGGTGGAGATGGGCACGCCCAGCATCAAGCTCTACACCACCTACCGGCCCAACTACTACGCCGATGACGCAACCCTCCTCTACCTCCTCCGGGCCGCCGCCGAGCGGGGCATCCTCACCCTCGTCCACTGCGAGAACGACGCCCTGGTGACGGCGGCCACCCAAGCCCTCGTCGAGACGGGACGGACGGGATGGGCCTACCACGGACGGTCCCGCCCTGCCCTGGCCGAGCAGGAGGCGACGGCCCGGGTGCTCTTCCTGGCCGAGGCGGTCGGCGCCCCCGTCTACATCGTCCACAACTCGACGGCCCGCACCGTCGCCCTCGTCGCCGAGGCTCGTGAGGAGGGCCAGGTCGTCTTCTCCGAGACCTGTCCCCAGTACCTGCTGCTGGACAACCGTCGCTACGAAGGGCCGGAGCCCTGGCGCTACATCCTCCAGCCGCCCCTCCGCGACCCCGACGAGCCGGAGCGGCTCTGGACGATGGTCGAGGCGGGGATGGTGGACGTGATCGCCACCGACCACTGCGACTACACCCGAGACCAGAAGCTGGCCGCCGACGACTTCACCCGCACGCCGGGAGGGCTGCCGGGGGTGGAGACGCTGTTGCCGTTGATGGCGACCTACGGCGTGGCGGAGGGGCGCATCGGCTGGCCCGACCTGGTGCGGATGCTGAGCACCAATC
>WFUY01000437.1 GCA_015484715.1 Thermoflexales bacterium
GCACCGGCTACGGCTACACCCACCCCGACCTACCCGAGACGGCCCTGCGCGACCTGGTGGCTTCCCAATGCGGGAGCCCCACCTTCCTGTACTACCAGGCCGCCGATGCCCTGCGCCTGATGCGTCTGGAGGGCCGGGAAGCGATGCCCCCCCTGGCTCCCGAAGGGCGGGCCTTTGGCCCCCGGGCCGAGGTGCGCTGGCAGCGCCGTGGCGAGGGGACAGGCCGGTACGTTGTCCTGGTGCTGAGCGAGGTCCCCCTGGACCTGGGCTCCGATTGGTCCGAGGAGACCTTCGAGGCGAGCGAACCGACGAAAATCTACCTGATGGGTGCCTGGCATCCCGCCGAGAGGGCCTGGATCGAGGTGAGCATCCCCCATTCCCTGGACTACCCGCTGTCCGGCCCTGCCTCGAACCAGATGGCCCGTCCTGTGGCCCCGGCCATAGAGTATTGCCGGGAGGGGATGGTGCACTACATCCGTTTCACAGGGCTGATGGCAGAGCCCTTAGAGGAGGCCCGAAGATGAGCCCACGAAAGAGCCCCGAGTGGTACGACTTCGTCCCCCTCCCACCGGGGGGCAAAGGACCGGCCCCCGATCCGGAAGGGGTCACCCACGACCGCTACCTGCAGGAAGGGCACCTCACCGGCTACCTCGAGCTGACGCTGGAGGCTGTAAGCCCCATCCACGTTGGCTCCGGCGTCGTCGAGCTCTCCGAGGATGTCGGCCAGGTGGAGGGCAAGGTGGTCAAGGGGATGGCCCGGGTGCGGGGTCAGCCCGTCATCCCGGCCACCTCCCTCAAGGGGGCCCTCCGCTCCCGCTACGAGATGATCACCCCCAGTTGCCTGGGGCCGATCCGCACGCGGGCCGTAGAGCGGTACAGCGACAACCCTCGCCGGTCCGAGTTGCCCCGGAAGCTGATTCGGCAGATGCCGTCCGAGCTGCAGCGTCGCGCAAAGGGGCGATACCCACCTCGAATCACCGTCGAAGTGGCCCCCGAGGCCATCCGCCCCTGGCAACCCTGCCGCCCGTCGAAAAAGAAGGACCCTCGGTCAGGCCTCTGCCCCGCCTGTGCCCTCTTTGGCGCTGAGGGGCTCCAGGGACGGGTCTGGTTCGACGACGCCCGGGTGATAGGCAAGATTCCCTCCCGTGGCTCCCTTCGCATCGCCAGCCTCTACCAGCCCCGCCTGCACCGGGCCGGCCCCTTGACCCTGCACGGCTGGGGGAGGCGGACGGTGGTGCGGGTCCGAGAACTCAAAGGGCGCAAGGCCTACTACCGCGTCCAACTGGGCGACGTGCCGACCAAGGGGAACGTACCGCTGGACTACCTGCCGAGAGGGACGCGGCTGCGCACCCGCCTCCACTTCCGCAACGTCACCCCTGCCGAACTGGGGGGCCTCATCGCCGCCTTGGGCATCGTGAAGACCAGGGACCTGGACCGTTTCCCCTTCCGTGTGGGCGGGGGTAAGCCGGTGGGGTTGGGCTACCTGGAGGTGACGCTCCGGGGCCTCTATCTGTTCGAGGGCGACGACCCCTGGCTCGCCTTCGATGCCCAGCCCCGGCCGGTGGACCGGGAGACGATCACAGGCTGGGTTGAGGCCTTCGCCCGGAACGAGACGCTCTGCTATAAAGAAGGCTGGCGTGCCCTGAGTGAGATCACCCGCCGTGACTACCAACCGGGTGAAGGAGGGTGACGATGAGCAGTGCGCTGAAGACGGCCCGGAAGTTGGCCCGCCGGCTCGCCGATGAGCAGGTGGACGTCAACGAGGTGGAGAAGGTGCTGGCCTATGCCCGCCGCGTGCGGGATGTGGACCGAGTGCGGGAGGTACTGGGACGGCTGGCAACTCAGGACCTGATCGTCTACTCGAAGAGAACGAAAGGGTACATCCAATCTATCCAACGCATCGTCGGTCCCGTCCTGCCCCGGGATCCCGACGCCGCGCTGGAGCTGCTGGGCTGGACCGCCCGATTGATGCGCTATGAGCAACAGAGAAGGAGAGCAGGCCGATGAAAACGCTGGTCACACTGTTGGGCACCGCCCCGGGGACGGTCACCGCCACCTACTACGCTTTGGGCGAGCAAGGCTATGGCCTGCCGGATCGGGTCGTGGTGGTGGCCACCGAATCTCGGGAGACGGACGAGTGCCTCAAGATGATCCGCCGCAAGTTCCGCCGTCCGACAGCCGACGAGCCCCCCGGCCCTGACCTGGAAGCGGTCCTCGTGCCCGTCGCCGACCTGGAGGATGAGGAGAGCACGCGGACTTTCCAGGCGCGGGTGGCCGAGGTGCTGCGCCAGGAGCGAGAACGACCCGACAACGAGGTCTGGCTCTCCATCGCCGGGGGACGCAAGAGCATGGCCGCCCTGGCCGCGATGGCTGCCCAGTTCATCGGCGTGCAACGGATGTTCCACCTTTACGTGAGCCCCGACCTAGAGCGCTATGGCGACATCAACCAGTTGCTGCTGGAGCCGGAGTGGCAGCAGCGCTCTCTCCACCCGGCGCAGGAGGACTACACCCTGGTTGAGGTCCCCTTCTTCGAGGTCTGCGTGGAGCGGGAAACGTTGCACCTGCTGCTGAGAGGGGAGCCCGACCCCTTCGTCCACCAGGTCGTGCAGGCTAAGCCGGCTCTCCTGGCCAAGCTCCCTGATGAGACCATCCGGGCCTACTGGGACTACGTCTTCCAGGAATATGGTTCACCTCCCCAATACGAGGAACTGACGGTGCGCATCGGGCCTCGCCCTTCGCCCGAGGAGGACTTCCCTGTGCTCGCCCACGGCGAGGGGGTGGGTGACCTTCACAGCACCTTTGTCCCCCTCTTCGCCCCTGCCGAGGTCGAAACCATCTTTCAGGCCCTAGCGAATCGCTCTCAGATCACCGAAGCCGCACCGAAAGCCCAGGACCTGGGGCGGAAGCTCTTCAACGGTCTCTTCTCCGGCAGCCTGCTGAGGGCCTTCTACCGGGCTCAAGGGCGGGCCGAATCCTTGGGCCGCCGCCTGCGGCTGCGGTTGCGCCTGGACCCCGAGGCCCGCCTGGGCGACCTCCCGCTGCAACAGCTCCCCTGGGAACTGCTGCACGACGGAGAGCGATTCCTGGGTTTGCAAC
>WFUY01000438.1 GCA_015484715.1 Thermoflexales bacterium
GCTGTAGCCCCTCGTAGTGGCGGGTGACGCCCTCGATGAGGAGATGCCGGGTCTTGCCGAAGAGGGCGAAGAAGGAGAGGGAGGGCAGCGGGTGGCGCACCAGGCAGCGGTCCGAGCGCACCAGGATGGTCACGGCGTCCCAGGGCAACAACTCGGCATCCGCCCGCCCGATCCCCTCCGGCGTCACCACCACGTCCCGCGCTTGCCCCGCCTGGATGGCCTTCAGCGGCGTGCGGACGATGAAGAAGAGGCCCACGGCGGTGTAGAGGACCAGGTAGCCCAGGAGGGCGGCGACGACGATGGGAACGGCGATCCGGGCGTTGAGGGTGGGGCGGAGCTGCTGTTGGAGGTTGAGGCGCATGACGGGGCTGAACTCCTCCTCAGGCGCGGGGAGAGGAGGCTTGACCAGGACGGCGTTGGCCCCGATCTCCGTGCCGGCCTCGGTGCGGACGGCGATGAAGAGGGTGAAGAAGACGAGCAGGGCCAGGGCGAGAAGGGCAGCCTGGCGGAAGCGCTGGAGGAGGGGATGGTTGTAGCGGGTCAGGTAGCGACGGTGGGTGATCTGTTGGGCGGCCCGGTGCAGCGCCTCCCGCGCCTGGGCGGAGAGATCGGGCCGGTCCTGGAGCGCTTCCATCTGATGAACGGTGTCGGTAAGGGCAACGCGGTCCCCCACCCGTTGCCAGACCTCCAGGGCAGCCCGGTAGGCTTCGACGGCCTGATCGGGTTGCCCCTCCAGCACGGCGACCTGGGCCAGGAGGGTCTGGGTCTGGGCGATGCGCTGCTGGTGCCCGTAGCCGACGAAGATGGGGAGCACACGCTCCAGGAGAGCGCGGGCCTGGGCGACCTCCCCCTGGCGGAGGAGGGCTGTGGCCAGCCCCAGGCGGGCGCGGGCGGCCCGGTACCCGCCCAGGAGCACCCCCTCTTTGTCCAAGAGCGCCCGGTAGATGGCCTCGGCCTGACGGGGATGGTCGAGGGCCAGGTAGAGGCGGGCCAGGTTCTCCTCGACCCGAGTCAGCCCGACCTGGTCGTCCAGCCGCCGGAGATGGGTTGCGGCCCGGTGGAACCAGCGGGCGGCGATGCTGAAGAGGCGGACGATCACCCAATCCATCTCCCAGCCTACCCGGTGGAGGACGGGGAGCAGCGGACGCAGCCCCAACTGGGTGACCAGGTAGAGGACGAGGGGGAGCCGAGGGAAGAGGCTCACCAGGGCGACGATGCGCCGGGCGGGAAGCTGGTCGGGCTGGAAGGGCTCGCCCCCACCCCAGGTGTTGAGGGCCAGGTCCAGGTAGGCATTGCCCAGGCCGATCATCGTGAGGGCGGCTTCTGTCTCATCCTCCAACTGCTGGAAGGCAGCCAGGGCCTCTTCGTAGAGGGCGATGGCTTCCGCCCACTGCTCCTCCTGGGCAAGGGTGCGGGCCAGGGCACGCCGGATCCGGGCCTCCAGATCGAGGGGCAGCCCGCCCCGGGCCAGCATACGGCGGAAGTGGTCACGGCTCTGAGCCCAGCGTTCGTAGAGCTGGTCGAGCCGGCCGCGCAGGTAGTCCACATAGGCCCGCTCTTCGGGCTTCAGGAGGGGACGCTGTTCGTCGGCGATGGCCAGGAGTTGCTCGGCGACGGCCAGGCGGTGCTCGTCCTCGGCCTGCTGGAAGCGCTCCTGTAGGAAGCGCAGGCCGGCCTGGGGGTCGGCGATGAGCAGGTGGTAGAGGCGGGCCTGGACCAGCCGCTCGTAGGCAGCGGGCTCCCGGGGTGGCGCGGTGGCGAGGCATTCCTCGAAGTAGGCCAGGGCTCGCCGATGGGCCTCGACGAAGCCCTCCCGGTCCTGCTGCCACTGCTCCAGCAGGAGGTGGCGCACCTCCTGGCTGTAAGTGTAGCGCCCGTCTTCCTCGTGGACGAAAGAGAGGCGGCGGAGACGGGCCAGGAGCTTCCCCTCCAGGCCGTCCTCCCGACCCCGGAGGGCGGTCAGAAGGGGCTGGTCGAACCAGAAGGGGATGGCTGCCAGACGGATCGCTTCGGCCAACTCGGGCCGGCTCTTCGCCAGCAGCGTTTCCACCAACTGGGCGAGCACGGCATCGGGCCGCTGAAAGGCCGGCACCGTGGTCGAATGGTCGTTCTCGCTCATCGGGTACCGTCAGAAGAGCAAGGAGGCCAGCAGCATACGGACGATGCGCTGGACGATGATCAACAGGATGGACGCCACCAGCGGGCTGAAGTCCACCGCCCCCGTGGAGGGCAAGACGTTGCGGATGGGGGCCAGCACCGGCTCGGTGATTCGGTAGATGAACTGATAGACGGGATCGTAGGGACTGAGGCCCAGCACCGGCAGGAAGACGCGGGCCAGCAGGGCAAAGAAGTAGAGGGTAAAGAGTAGGTCCACCAGGGTGAAGAGGATCATCGGACGAATGCCTCCCTTTGTAGCTTTCTCACCCACCCTCCCGTGGGCACCGTGGAGCCCGCGGGAGGGTGGGTGAGAAAGCTACAAAGGGAGGCATTCGTCCGATGATCCTCTTCACCCTGGTGGACATACTCTTTACCC
>WFUY01000439.1 GCA_015484715.1 Thermoflexales bacterium
CCCTCCGGCGGGCGTGGTTTCGCCGCCGCCACCGGAAGAGGAAGCTGCACCGCCACCCGCCGTGCCGCCGCTTCCACCGGCGGCACCGGAACTCCCTCCTACTCCCGCTCCCGGGAGGGCGGTGCCGACGCCCCCTCCTCCGCCGATCCCGCCGGGCACCGATGCCAGCGCCCCGACCATCCCGGTCGCCATCGCCGCAACCCCCACGGCCGACCGGGCGACGTTATCCAGGACCACGGCGGCCGCGCCGAAGACGCCCTTGACAACGGCCCCGTTCATCGAGATGAGCAGGCTGACGACGCCGATACCGACGATCATATCCGCCCAAGGCCCCCACGTGCCCCAGCTCTTCACGATCACCACGTCCAGGACGATGAGGAGCTTCAGTAGGAGCAGGCTCATCGGAAGCAGAAGCTCGACCATCACCAGCCCCTTCAGCCAGAGGCGGTAGAGCCACCGCAGCGGGGGGAGCACCCCCAGCACGATGACCACGGGGGCCAGGGCGATCAGGACGTACAGAAGCGCCATCCTGGCGAAGTATTGCAGCCCCAGCGACAGCAGGGCTACAAAGCCCAGGATCAACTGGAGGGCGACCATCAGGATGATCGCCGGCGGAGGGCCGTACTTCGCCAACTGAATAAAAGGGTTGATGAGCAGGAAGGTGTTGACGATGAACTCGACGTCTATCCCGCCGATCCCGCCCACCGGGGCCGTGATCACGTACAGCGACATCGCGGTGACCAGACGGTGGAACAGGTTGATGGCGTGCAGCGATAGGGCGCTGAAGACGACACCGCCGAACCACGTCAGCAGGTGGTCCTTCCAGCCGCCGATCCCCAAGGCACCGGTCACCTCGTTCCGGGCGGCGGCGGCCATCATCAGGGCCAAGGTGGCCGGCCAGAGGGCCGCTGCTATCCGCATCGTCAGCCCCCAGGTAGCCTCGAAGACGGAATCCTTCCCCATAATGGGGAACGTCCTCAGCAGAAAGGCGTGGAACATCTCGGCGAAGGGCTTGCGCAGGGCCTCGGCGTTGGCGTTCAGGATGTTGACCAACAACTGTTCCACGACCTCCTGTATCTCCTTCACCGGAAAGATCAGGATGTGCTTGATGATCTGCGCCGGGTTCGGCAGGCTTATTTTCGGCGGTTTGATGGGGAAGGCGTCGTCCCCCGCCACCGGCCCTCCGACGGGAGGCACCGCCGGCTCTTCGGTGGGGGGCACCACCGGCGTCGGTTCGGGAGGCGTACCCCGGGCCTGGACCGTCGTCGGCGCAACGAGGAGGAGAAGGAAGACGGCCAAGGCCCAGGTCGCCGCCACGGTTTGCACCCACGGCGAAAACCGTCCTCTGCCCACGTCCGTCTCCTCACCCAACACTCGGCACCTTGATGGGTTCGTTGGAGTGGTAGGCCATAATGCCGTCAATGATGGCATTGGTGATGGCGATGGAGAAGACCAAGAACCCGAACAGGACCACCAGGGAGATGATCTTCAGGGTAGCGTTGGCCTCAACGTAGGGCATTCCAACCCCTCGGGCCACCATTGCACTCAGGTTGGTGAACGCGATGAAAAAGGCCAGGGCGATACCGCCGGCGATGATCATTGCGTCAATGACCTTCTTCACCAGGGCGGCGATTCCCCCTGCAATGCCACCACCCCCCTCGGCCAGGACCGGAGAGACGGCCTGCACCAGGTAGAGCAGTAAGAGCAGGGCGACGAAGAGACGATACCCATACCGAGCGACGTTGTTGCCGTACATTGCTCCTCCTCCTACTTCCACCACTTATGGTTCGATCCAATCCACAACGACGTTGACGAGAACGGTCAGGAAAACCAGAAGCCCCAAGAGGCCCGAGTACAGGATGACGGCCCCTTCCTCACCGATGAGGTTGGGAGAACCGACGGAAAGGGCCAGGGCGATGCCACCGGTGACCACTACGGTGTTGATGCCCAGGCGCACCGGTGTGATGCCCCGTTGGGTCACCTGGACGACGTAGAGCGCGACGGCGACGGCGACGAAGAGGGTCCGCATCACGTCCACACCGCATCAGAACAGGGCCTCTACGACGGCGTTGGAGATGGGGACGGCGAAGACGGCCACCAGGAAGCAAAGGGTCAGGATGGGCAGGCGCAGGCGGGGGGCAACGGAGAGGGAAGGGATGCCCAGCCCTATCCCCAACTCGGTCTCCAACCACCCCGCCGCCACTCCCAGGGCCAGGAAGACGGCCGTGAAGAAGGTTCCCCATCGGACGATCTCAGCGGAGGTCTCGGTGATCGTGTCCAAACCCATAGGTACCTCCCAAGTCTTTGCGCAGGGCGCGGGTCGTCAGATGGTCTACCGTCTTTCCAACGGATTGCCCGGTGGCCCGGGCGACGACCCGGACCAGAGACGCGACGTGACGGGGTACGTGGATGAACTTGCGATCTCTCTTCTTGGCGTTATCCATCGGCTCCCTCCAGCAGGTGCACGATACGTCGTTGCACGGCGGGGTCCACGCCGTCGCGCTCGACGAGGGTTCGGATGAGGGAGGCGAGCTGAGGGTCCTCCCTCAACAGGTCGGTGACGCCCTGGACCAGAAAGCCGGTGATCAGGGTGTTGACCGGTTGACGCCGGGCGGCCGCGACCATCTTAACCAGGGCGTGCAGCCCTTCGTCTATGGTAAGCGTGCTGCGTACCGGCATATTTCCTCCTTCCGGCGATCGGGTTACTTCTCGATGATGGATTGAACCTCAATGACCGGAACGTGCAGGGCTCCTACCGGGGGATTGGGCTCCAACGCGGTCGGCAATTGTTGAACACGGGGGTTCGGCATCCACGAGGTGGAGAGTCCGAAGCGCGTCAGGTCAATAAACTGCCAGCCGGTGTCGTGGGATACCCACTTGTACTCCTCCGTCCGCCACTTCCCCCACCACTCCGTCGGGGGGTCGTTGTACACGCCGGTGCAGATGCCGGGCGGAGGGGTACCGCAGCTTTGCCAACCGGGGGAGTTCTTCGGGTCAACCCCGGAGCAGGTACACTCCCCCCAGGTGGGCGATTTCTCGCAGCTTTCCCACCGGGCGCGGGAGTACCAGTTGTACGGAACCCAGGCGGTGACGGCGTAGGCAGGCAAGGGCTCTCCTTCGAGGCCCACCCCCAGCTCGGGCTTTCCCCACGAAGAGCGCTTCCACGTGCAGGTCCCTATCGGCCCGTCGAAGGAGCCGCAATCTTCGGCTTCCCAGTGGGGGGAGGCAAAGGCCGGTTCGGTGCGCAGCCCGATCTGCCATCCCCTGATCACCCCGTCGTGCTCGGCGTCGCACGCACTCGCGTCTCCCATGTTGATGGGGGCAGACCACGCCTCGGCCGAGGGGGCGTGCTCGAAGCGGAAGGTGGTCGGCACGCGGACCATGCTGCGGGGATACGGGTCTCGGGAGGCGTGCCAGGCCGGAAGTTGGAGGGAGACGGAGACGGTGTACTCCCCCGTGCAGGTTACGCCGTCCTGAATGAGGCCGGACGAACCGATGACGCACTGACCCGCCTTGTCCTCTTCCGGCTCGGGGGTGTCGGGAATCTTGCAAGGCTCTTCGTTGCACGCTCCCAGATAGGAGACGCCGCAGAAGTCGTAGGGGCCGAATTTGTAGTAGAAACGGGCCAATCGCCACTGCCCCAGAGGGCATTCATCCCGGGTACAGGCATCGGCATAACAGAAGGGGCCGTCACAGGTGAGCTCCGGGGGAGGTGTGGCCGTGGCCTGGGGGGTCGCCTCGGGCGTTCCGGTAGGCAGCGGTTGAACCGTCCCCGGCGGTGCCGGTGTGGCAGGACAGTCCTCACAGGCCGGCGGTGTGCCGAAATCGGGGGGAGGAGCCGTGGGCTGAGGTTGGGCCGTCGCTCCCGGCACCGGCGTGGCGCAAACGTTGCATTCACATACCTCTCTTACCCCACCCTGAAAAAGCTCGAGATGGCAGCTTCGACCACACGAGCACACGTCTTGTGCTTGAGACGCAGCTTGCGATTGCGACGTCAAGAGCATTAGGAGGATGGCCGCGAAAAGGACGACAACCGATGTAAGCACAGCCCTACGCATCAACTCACCTCCGCCCCTGAATCTGCAGAAGAGTTTGGACGGTCGCATCCGGGTCCACGTCGGGAGGAAGTTCTACCATCTCCTCGGCCCGCAACCCTATCCTCCAACCTCCGTCGTAGATCATTGTGATGTAGACCCCCGTGTACCCCGCAGAGTTGATTACCTCCCCCGTCTCTCCGGTCTCGCAGTCGTACATCGTAGTCTCATAAGGGGGATAGATCACGTAGAGCACCACCCGCCGAGGATCACCGGGATCGGTCGTGTAGTAGACCGCCTTCTCCACCTCATCGCGTGCAACCTTCCAACAGTGATAAGGAGTCGTCTCCCACGTCTCGTCCAGGTCGGCCGCCGGATACCGTTTCCCCGTCAGGGGTGACGTGTAAGCCCCGTAGTAGAAGTAGTGGGCCTCGTCCTCTTTGGTCCAACGGTCGGCCCGCTCGGCAGCGTAGTCCTGCAACTGCCGAAACGCCTCTTC
>WFUY01000440.1 GCA_015484715.1 Thermoflexales bacterium
GCTCTACCTGGGGGGCGATGGATGGGCCGGGGAGGTAGGGCACACGACTGTGGACGAAGATGGCCCCCGCTGTGCGTGCGGGAACTACGGCTGCTTGGAGGCGCTGGCTGCCAATCCGGCCATCGTCCGCCGAGCCCTCAAGGGCGTCCGTCAGGGAGCCCAGACGGCGCTGGATCCAGACCATGTGACGGTTGAGGCGATCGTCGCCCTGGCTCAGGGGGGAGACAGCTTTGCCCGCTCCCTGGTCGAACAGACGGGCCGCTACGTGGGGGTGGGCGTTGCCAACCTGGTCAACCTGCTCAACCCCAACGCAGTGGTCATCGGGGGACTCATCACCGAGGCTGGCGACCTCTTCTTTGAAGCCGTGCGCCACGCCGTTCAGGTGCGGGCCCTGCAGCGCCCTGCCCGCAGCGTGCGCATTCTACCCACCAACTTTGGGCGGGATGCCAGCGCCATCGGCGCGGCCACGTTGGCCTTGCTCCGGGCCGGCATCCTGAACTGAGCGTTCACCCTCAGTGGCCCAACACCTGGACGATCTCCTGGCGCGGCCGCTGCCTCAGGCGGTATCCTCCGAAGCGGTCCAACAGCGCACGCACCCGGTCACGATACGCCCGCATCCGTTCGTCCCGCGCCTTCCACGTCCCCAGCACCTGACGGATCACCAATTGGCTGTCCCCTTCGACCGCCACGGTGAACTGATCGGGGGAACGGTGGGCCCGTTCGATCCGCCCGATCAGGTCCGAGAGGGCAGCGATCATCGTCTCGTACTCGGCCTCGTTGTTGGTCATTGGTCGGTCGAAGGAGAGCCGCACGATCTCCTGTTTCCCGTCGGCGACGCGGGTCAGGGCATAGCTGCCGTAGGCCGGTCCGGGGTTGCCGTGGCTTCCTCCATCAAAGAGGATCTGGTAGTCCGTGGGTTTCTCCATGCATCTTCCCGCGGGCTGCGGTTGGCCGAGCCGGCGGGCCGATCTTCTCAACCTTGTGCCAGGGGGCTTCCCGCTCCCTCGTTGTCGCCTCCCCCATCCTCTGCCGGGCTTCGGCCGCTTGGTTGGGAGGGAACTCGGTGGCGCTTGGCTCGCCGAGCTCGGATGGCCACCGGGCGGGGCCGGACGGCCAACCTACACCCGCTGGGGCTGAGCCATCCGCTCATAGAGTACCATCAGGTTGGCCACGTGGAGTTGCTGGACCAGACCGTTCAGAGGGATGCGGGAGAGCCCACAATCCTCGATGGAGATGGTGCGCAGGCTTTCCTTGGGACGTCCCTCGGCCAAGGCTTCCTGGACCAGGTCCCGAATGGTCTCCAGGTAGCGGATGTTGGCCTCCAGCCGGATAGGGATCTCCCCACGCAGTAGGACCTCTCCATGCCCCTGCACGACGCTCTCAAATCGCTGCTGCTGCAGGGCACGCAGCGATTGGAGCATCGCCTCCAGGTCGCCGTCCATAATCGTCGGCACCGGCATCATCGCATCGGCGGCCAGGAGGATGTTTTCCTCCATGACGTGTACGGCGATAGAGTCCACCGTGTGGCCCGGCGTGGCGAAGAGCCTGAGCGTCTTGCCCCCCAGGTGCAGGTAGAGCTCTCCCTCGTCGAAGATGAGATCGGGGAAACGCAGCTCCACCTCGGCCAGCTCTGGGGTCTCCTCCTTGGCTTCGGCCAGGGCGGGGACGCCCAGAGTGATGAGGCGCTCCCGGCAGAGTCGGTGAGCCACCACCTCGGCTTGGGGAAATAGGTAGGCTCCGTAGGTGTGGTCTGCGTGGTAGTGGGTCAGGACAATGTACCGAATGCCTGCCGGGCACCGACGGGCAGCGAACGCCGCGATCTCCCGAGTCTCATCGGGGAAGGGGAGTGTGTCTACCAGAATCCCCCCCGCAGGGGTCACGACCAGACTGGCCGTGACCTGGGCGTATCGTTCGCTGGTAAAGACGTGGATGTCGTCAGAAACCCGCTCCTGCAGCATAGGTACACGTGTCCTCAGGGGAAGGGTTTGAGTTGGAGATGAGCTTCACGTGTCAGGATAGCATAAAGGTGTGGGTGTGTCAAGGGTTTCAAAAAGATTTGCCGAAGGGGTTGGTCGCCTCGGTGACGAAAAACTGGGTAGCGGACAGCACCGGTCCGCTACCCAAGGAACTTACAAAGAGCAACCCCGCTGTGCCGTGTGGAGCGCCGTTTTGAACCTGCTCTCGCAGGTGGGAACCTACCCGGTCGTTCTGCCTTGCCCTTGCGGGCTAGCGCATCCCGCCCGGGAAGCCGGTCCCCTTTGAAGTAGGTGTTGGCTCAAAACCGCAAAAGCGCCATCACGCACACAGCAGGGTTCAGCTATACTATAACACAAATCGCCCAAAATGACAAGGCGAACAGGCGTGCTGGTCCCTCGTGCGGTGATTACCCACAAGGGAGCGAGAGGGTGGTCCGTAGCAGGCCGTCCACGAATTTCTCACCAATGCACGAATGAGGCGGTCCTTAATTCGTGTATTCGTGCCCCATTCGTGGCCGGCTGGTCTCCCTATCTCCAAAGATATGGGTGACCACCGGTCCCTCGCGCCTTGACGGACTCCCCCTTTCGTGTTACGCTATAGCTTGGAGGGGGAGGGTGCGTTGTGTCCTGAGCCGAGAGCACGGTGTCCCCCTCCCGCCCCTCAGCACACCGAGGAAGAAGCCTTCTGCCCGCAAGGGCTGTTGGCGTGAAGAAGCGTTGGGTTACCTGTCGTAGGCTCCCGAAGTCCGGCAGACTTCGAGGGCCTTGACCCAGGGGTTATTCGCGCCAACCAAAGGCTGGAAAGGGGGGAGAGGTGCCGATGATCCGAGTGTTGACCTCCCGTGTGCCATCCCAGGACCTCTCTCTCGCTGAACTGCTGGACCGACTGAGCAGGCCCGGCGAGCTCTACGAGAGGTGCGAGGATGGTGCTGTACGTTGCTACGCCTGCGGCCACCGCTGCCTGATCCGGCCAGGACGCCGAGGGATCTGCCAGGTTCGTTTCAACCGGGATGGGGTCCTCTACGTGCCCTACGGATACGTCGCCGGGCTTCAGGTGGACCCCACCGAGAAGAAGCCCTTCTTCCATCTGCTTCCCGGCTCTGACGCCCTGACCTTTGGGATGCTGGGCTGCGACTTTCACTGTAGTTACTGCCAGAACTGGCTGACCTCCCAGGCCCTGCGGGACCCGGCTGCCGGCGTTACTCCCACCGAGATCACTGCCGAAGCCCTCGTCGCTTTGGCCACCCACCATGGCGCTCGCCTCGTCGTCAGTTCCTACAATGAACCTCTCATCACCTCTGAGTGGGCCGTCGAGATCTTCCGTCTAGCCCGCCGGCAGGGGCTACGCTGTGCCTACGTCTCTAACGGCAACGCCACGCCAGAGGTGCTGGACTACTTGCGCCCCTGGACCGATGGCTACAAGATTGACCTCAAGACGATGGACGACCGCAACTATCGGAAGCTGGGCGGTGTGCTCGACCACGTCCTGAACACGGTCCGCTGGACCTTTGAGATGGGCTTCTGGGTGGAGGTCGTCACCCTCATCGTGCCCGGCTTCAACGACTCGGAGACCGAGCTGCGGGAGGCTGCCCGCTTCATCGCCGGCGTCTCGCCCGACATCCCCTGGCACGTGACCGCCTTCCACAAGGACTATAAGATGACCGACCCGGACAACACTCCGGCTCAGGCGTTGATCCGGGCCGCCGAGATCGGCTACGAAGAGGGGTTACGCTACGTCTACGCAGGCAACCTCCCAGGTCGCGTCGGGCCTTACGAGGACACCCGTTGTCCTCAGTGCCACGAGACGCTGATCCGACGCTACGGCTTCTACGTCCTGGAGAACCGGGTGACGCCGGAGGGACGGTGCCCATCCTGTCAGACCGCCATCGCGGGGATATGGAGGTGAGATGGCGACGCTGTTCTTGATCCGCCACGCGACCAACGACTGGGTGGGGAAGCGGCTGGCCGGCTGGACCCCGGGCGTGTCCCTGAACGAGGAGGGGCGACGACAGGCCGCCGCCCTGGCCCGGCGGCTGGCCGATGTGCCCCTGACGGCCATCTACTCCAGCCCTCTGGAGCGGGCGGTGGAGACGGCGGAGGCCATTGCCCGCCTCCAGGGGCTGACCGTGCGCATCCTCGAAGCCGTGGGGGAGGTGCGCTTCGGCGCTCTGGAGGGGGAGAGCTTGGAGAGCCTCTCCAAGAGTGAGCTATGGCAGGCGATCCAGTTCTACCCCAGCGGAGTCCGCTTCCCCGGCGGTGAGAGCGTGCGCGAGATGCAGAGCCGGGTGGTTGCCGGCCTGGAGACCCTCCTGCAGGTCCACCCGGCCCAAGAGGAAATCGTCGCCGTGGTCTCCCACAGCGACGTGATTAAGGCGGCCGTGGCCCATTTCATCGGTCTCCCCCTGGACCTCTTCCAACGGTTGGTGATCAGCCCTGCCTCGGTGACCGTGATCACCTTCGGCACGATGGGCCCTCGCCTGCTCCGCCTCAATGACGATGGCTCCCTGCCCATCCCCGGCCGGCCGAGAAGGGCTCAAGGGGGAGAGGAGCGGGAGCCTCCTGATTCGCGGGAAGGGGACGAGTGACCTATGCCCTATCTCCAGTACGACCTGAACCCTGTCACCCACATTACCATTGACACTGTAGGCCCGCCGGGTCGGCGGACCTTCTTCCTTCAGGCTAGCCAGGGGCTTACCCTCGTCAGCCTGATCATTGAGAAAGAGCACGCCTACGCACTCGCCATCGCCGTCCGCCAGCTTCTGGAGCAGTTGGGCGAGGACCTCTCTGATCTGGAGGCGACAGAGGTGGACCTGGAACTGAAAGAGCCCCTCATCCCCGCTTTCCGGGTGGGCCAACTGGGGCTCGGCTACGATGACACAGAGGACCTGCTGGTTGTGGTCGCTCAGGAGTTGACGGGAGAGGGAGAGGAAGAGATGGCTGCGGTGGCCCGCTTTTGGGCCACCCGCCGCCAGATGGGAGCGCTAAGCGAGCACGCCCTGCAGGTCGTGGCCGCCGGTCGGCCCATCTGTCCCCTCTGCGGCGAACCGATGGATCTCGACAATCCCGAAGGCCACTTCTGCCCTCGCAAGAACGGCCGGCAGGGGGCAGGCGGATAGCGCCCCACAGATGGGTCCCAGAGGCCTGTGGAGAAGGAGCGTCTCCTCCGGTTTCTCGAAAAGGCTGCCATCGAGGTGCGCGGGCTGCTGCCCTGGAGCTCCAACTACACCTTCCTGGTCCATCTGAAGGACGAGGCTCTGGAGAGCCTGGCCGTCTACAAGCCCAGGGCCGGGGAAACCCCTCTGTGGGACTTCCCCCAAGGCACCCTCTGTCTGCGCGAATACGCGGCCTTTCTGGTCAGCGAGGCTTTGGGCTGGTCCTTGGTCCCGCCCACGGTGCTGCGCGACGGTCCCCACGGCTTCGGGATGGTGCAGCTCTACGTGGAGGCGGACCCAGAGGAGCACTACTTCACGATGCGAGGCCGCTTCGTCTCCCAATTCCAGCGTGTCGCCGCCTTCGACTACGTGATCAACAATGCCGACCGCAAGTCGGGCCACGTCCTGCGGGATCGGCAGGACCACATCTGGGTGATTGACCACGGGGTGACTTTCCACGCCCAGTACAAGCTGCGCACGGTGATCTGGGACTTCGCCGGCCAGCCCATCCCCGAGCCCATCCTGGAGGACCTGAGCCGGCTGGAAGAGGCCCTGGCCGCCCCGACGCCCCTCGCAGAGGCTCTTTCCTCACTGCTCGCCGGGCCGGAGGTGCGAGCCTTCCGGCACCGCATTCGGCACCTGCTGCAACAGCGCACTTTCCCCCATCCCGGCCCCGGTCGTCGTGTCCCCTGGCCCCTGGTGTAGGCTCTTAATCTCTCGGTCAACAAGGGTTCAACGGATCAACGGATTGTGGAGCACGATCCCCTCCTCATTCGTTGACCGGCTCGATCCCGGCGAAGAGGTCCGAAAGCCGCTGACCGGGGGTGGGGGCCGGCCAGGCCAGCTCGTAGTACTCCCGGCTCATCAGCCGCTTCATCTCCGCCTCGGGCAGGCGCCGGAAGAGGTGACCGGGACCGATCTGGGTGCGGTGGCAGTGGATGGCCGTCCACTTGGCCTCAACGACCCCTGCCACGTCCAGCACCACGTGGACCTGTTCGTCGGACCACCCCCGCCGCCACTCCAGGATGCGGTCCAGGTCGTGGGTGTCCAGGCCCAGCGCAACCATCCGCTCCCGCATCCTCACGAAGACGGAGCGAGGGATGGCCGTGTAGAAGAGGCGGGCTGGCTGCCAGGGAGGGCCCTGGTCGGGGTAGCGGGCCGGATCGGCAGCGGCGCGGAAGGCGGCCACCGTGTGGCGGTGGATGGCAATGTGGTCCGGGTGGCCATACCCGCCGTTGGGCTCGAAGGTGATGACGACCTGGGGGCGCAGGCGGCGGATGATCCCCACCAGCCGCCGGACCACCTCGTCGGCGTCGGCGTTGACGAAGGCGCGGGGGTCCTCGTTGTCGGGACTCCCGGCCATTCCCGAATCTCGATACCCCAGGAAGATGAGGTCGGCGATGCCCAGGGCCTGGGCGGCGCAGCGGAGCTCCGCCTCCCGCACCGGGCCCAAGGTCTCCGGCGTCGCCAGCGCGGGGTCGGAGATCTCGCCGGCTTCCCCCCGGGTGGCGCAGACCAGGGCCACGCGCACCCCCTGCGCCGCGTAGTGGGCCAGGGTACCGCCGGTGCTGAAGGACTCATCGTCGGGATGGGCGAAGACGGCCAGCAAGGTAGAAGGGCTCATCTCACCTCTCCTGGCGGAGGGCAGTGACCAGCCGGGGCACGATGGCCCGCCACAGGGGGCAGCGGTCGTAGACACCGCTGAAGAGCACAATCCCCCCGATGACCAGCAGGGCGGGGGAAGGACCGCCCAGCCAGCCCAGGACCAGGAGCGCCCCTCCCGCCAGCAGCCGTAGGGTGCGGTCGGTGGCCATCAGGCGGGGATGGGCCAGGCCCTGGCCGGAGAGAGCCACCTCGAAGAGCTCGGTCAGGGCTTTCTCCGACAGGGCACCGGTGCGGCGGGCGATCTCCTCTCCTCGGCGGAAGCTGATAAGGGTGGGCACGCCGTACACCCCCAAGGCGCGGACCAGCTCCGGCTCCTCATCGGCGTTCACCCGCCACAGGTCCACCCGACCGGCGTAGCGCTCCGCCAGCCGGTCCAGGGCCGGCTCGATGGTTCGACAGGGGACGCACCAGGGTGCCCAGACGTCCACCACGACGGGACGCTCGTGGTGGTGCAGGCGTTCGAGAAAGGGAGTCCGTGACATCGCCTCGTCCTTCGCCTCTCTGAACCTGTAACGGAGAGGGGCGGATGGGAGATCCACCCGCCCCTAGCCAGGGCTCTCGGACTTGCTAAAGCGCTCGGCCTTCCCAGGCTCTCGGCGGATTCGCGGCCCATCAGGGCTGCCGGACCACACCTCCGACGGGAGCAGAGGGGGCGGGGCGGATCCGCAATCCGCCGGCCCCGTTAGGTCCATCAGGCTTTCTTGGTGCTGAACCTGAGCAGGTGGTAGAGGGGGCACCAGCCGACCAAGCCGGTGATCAGAGGGATGAAGCCGATGATTTTAAGGGCAAGGCCCAACCCTCCGGTGACCACGCCTCCCCACCCCAGGTAGAGCAGGATGATTCCCAGCACCACCCGAACGATCCGGTCCCATCCTGCTTCGTTGATGAAGCCCATCGCTTGTTCCCTCCTTTCCAGCATTGCGGGTTTTCCGAACATCTACCCTTTAGACGCGAAAGGGGGCGAAAAGTTACAGGGAGTCCGCAGTCCTGAGTCCTCAGTCCGCAGTCCTCCCGGCCCTTGGTGCCTGCTCCTTGGTTGGGTGGTCAGGTGGTCGCTTGGTCGGGTGGTCCTTGGTCCTCAGTCCTGAGTCCGCCGCCAGGCCGCTAGGCCGCTAGGCCGCTTGATCGGCGGTCGTCCCAGTGCCGCTCCCCTGGAAAGCCTCCTGCAAGCGCCGGAAGAGCCGGCCTCGCCGCTCGGCGGGGATGGCCCGACGGCCGGTACGACGGTAGAGGAAGATCATCTGCTGGGTCGTGTCCAGCACCACCCGACAGTTGCGACAGGTGGCCAGGTGCTCCTGGGCATCGGCCCGCAGTTCCTCGTCCAACTCCCGGTCAATGTAGTCTGACAGATAGCGGATTAGCTCCTCACAGTTCATCGTCCTTGACCTCCGGGAGGGCCGGCGAAGAGAAGGGCCAGCCGTTCCCGCAAGGCGAGCCGGGCGCGGTGCAAGCGGACCTTGACCGCGCCCGGTGAGATTCCCAGCACCTGGGCCGTCTCGGCGGTGGAGAGTCCCTCGATGTCCCGCAGGACGAAGACGGCGCGCAGGCTTTCCGATAGCGCTTGGATCGCCTCGTCCAGGGCGGCCCGCGCCTCGGCATCAATGAGGATCTCCTCAGGGGTGCGCCATTCCACCAATACTTGGGGCAGCGGCACCGCGCCGGTCTCCTCGGTCTCCCGGTCGTCGGAGGGTAGGGCGCTCTCCCCCTGACGACGCAGACGGTCTATGCTGGCGTTGTAGGCCACCCGGTAGAGCCAGGTGCTCAGACGGGAACGGCCCTCGAACCGGTCGAGGTGGGTCAGCGCCTTCAGGAAGGTCTCCTGGACCACGTCCTCGGCCTCGTCGGGGTTGCGCAGCAAGCCCAGGGCCAGCCGGTAGAGGCGGTCGGCGTAGGCGTCGAAGAGCGCGGCCAGGGCGCTCGCATCGCCGGCCCGCAGCGCCTGCAGGATGGCAGCGTCGTCAGCCATAACCCTCTCTCTGGTTAGACGGGCGAGGTGGGCAGAGGTTTCATCGGCGTCAGGTTCTGCGTCAGATCCTCACGGCTTCGCGCCACCGACCCAGCCCGTACCGCCCGCGCCCCCACCGCACCCCCTGCCAGAGCAGGATGGCCAGGCAGAGGTACTGGATGCCGGTGAGGCCAAGGGCGATGCGGGGGTAGAGCCGCAGGAACTCCAGCCAAAAGCGGAAGAAGGCGTAGGCGGTGAAGTAGAGGTGCAGCAGGTCGTCATCGTCCCCAAATCGGGGGCGCAGCCGCAGGAGGGCAAAGAGGGCGACCAGGTTGAAGAGCCCCTCGTAGACCATCGTGGGATGGCGGTCGGCACCGGCCAGGTAGATGCTCCAGGGCAGCCGGGTCTCCTTGCCGTAGCAGCATCCGCCCAAGGTGCAGCCGATGCGCCAGAGGACGCTGGCAGCGGCCAAAGGAGGTGCGAAGACGTTCCCCAGTGGGGGCAGCTTCAGGCTGTGGCGTACCAGCAACCCTCCCAGGTAACCCCCCACCATCAGGCCGACGATGTTGCCTGGGGTGGTGGGGCGAAAGAGACTGTAGAAGTCTAGGAGCTCGAAGAACCGGCTTGGCTCGACGATGAAGTGGGAGATGCGGGCCCCGAAGATCCCCCCCACCAGCGTGCCGGCGGCCACCGGCAGCAGGTCCTCCCACGCCCAACCTGCTCTCCTTGCAGGGTACAACGCAGTGGCGTAGAGGGTGATCACCCCCAGGAGAATGAACACCCCATACGAGAAGACGGGGTAGGGACCGATGTAGAAGAGGACTGGGCGCATCGTCCGCTCCGTATCGGTTGTGCAAAAGGCCCGCCGGCGATGAGGACGCCGGCGGGCAGGGATGGCGTGGCGGCTTTCGCCGGATGCGCTCTCTGATGTGGGCGGGGGGAGGGAGCCGACGGGTCTGGTGCTACGCCTTCTCCTTCTCCTGCTTCGCCTGCTCGATGATCTGCTGGGCCAGGTGGGCCGGCACCTCCTCGTAGTGGGAGAACTCCATCGTGAAGACGCCTCGCCCCTGGGTCAGGGAGCGGAGATCGGTGGCGTAGCGGAGCAGTTCCGCCAGGGGAGCCAGGGCTTGGATGATGCTCTTGCCGCCTCGCTGGTCCATCCCCTGCACCCGAGCCCGCTTCGTGTTCAGGTCCGACATCACGTCGCCGGTGAACTCCTCCGGCACGGTGATGGTCAGGCGGTAGATGGGCTCCAGCAGGACCGGCCCCGCCTGCTGCACCGCCAGCTTGAAGACCTCGCGGCCGGCGATCTGGAAGGCGATGTCCTTGGAGTCCACCGGGTGCTCCTTGCCGTCGTAGACCACCGCCTTGATGTCCACCACCGGGTATCCGGCGATCACCCCCTGCTCCATCACC
>WFUY01000441.1 GCA_015484715.1 Thermoflexales bacterium
CCCCGGGGCCACTCCCCCCGCTGCTGGTAGTAGAGCATCCGGGGCAGGCGGCGGAAGTAGGCCAAGATGCTCATAAAGACGTACTCGGCGATGGGGACGGCGTGGATGCCGCTGGTCGTGGTGATCAGGATCCCCGATTCCTCCCGCAGCCAGCGGGGAACGTGCTCCACCCCCGCGCTGTGCAACTGGATCCAGCGCAGGTTGGGCATCTCCTCCCGGTGGCGGGGCAGCGTGTTGAAGGTGTAGAGCACCTCCACCGCCTCCTTCAGGTCGGCGGGGATCTCCTCCACATTGCCCGTGGTCACCTGATGGACCTCCAGCCGGTCAGGCGCAACGCGCCGCAGGCGCTCCAGCAGCGCCTCCGTAAAGCGCATCGTGCTGAGGACGACAACGGCGTCTCTTCGCATTCCCTCTCCTCCGTAGCGAGATCGGAAGACCTCCGAGGCCTCCACTGATGGTGCAGCGTTGAGCATGCCACAAACCTCGCAGAAAGTCAAGCTCCTCTCCATCTCAGTAGGGCTTATCAGCTCTCTGGATTCGTGGCGCAATGAAAGAGGGCAGCACTAGTGGCTGCCCCCTGCAGAGCGCGTTGGCCGGTTTCGGCGCAGACCAACCTGGAGCGGTTAGGCCGGTTGCTGGCTCGCTACAGTTCCCCCTTCGAAGGGATCCTGCTGATAGGCGATCGAGCCGACCTGAATGACGAACCGGCTTTGGCCTATGACGCCCGGATGGTCTTCCGGCATCGGTGGGGCCCTGAAAGTGCTGCTGGCGTGCTGAAGGAGGCCGGCCAGGCAACGGGTTGCACCTTAAGCCTGAGGGGTGTCATCCAGGGGCACCACCAACACGCTGGCCTGGACCCGATGGCGCAGTCGGCTGATCGTCGTCCCGTGCACCAGGTCTGAAACGCCGGAATGGCCGTGACCACCGAGGATGACCAGATCTGCTCCTAGCTCGTCCACCATCCGTGCCAGTTCCAGGGCGGGTTCTCCGGCCCCCAAGCGCCACTCTGTCTCGATACCCCTTTGAAGCAACACCCGAGCCAGTTGTTCCAGGCGCTCCCGATCGGCCTGGATCTCACGATCTGCCGCCTCAGGTCCCAATACCCGAGCCACGGGGCTCTCTACCACGTGCAACAGGAATAGTTTTGTCTCCCCCCTCTTCGCCACCCGCAGCGCCTCGGTCAATAACCGCTCCTCACGCCCAGAGAAGTCGAGGGCGACGGCGACGCGACGGTAGGGCTCCGGAGTGACAATCCCCGTTTCGGCGACCGCTGGGGCGGCGTGGACATCGGCCCTTCGCGGCCGGCCGACCTTCTCCAAACGCCCGTGCAACCAGGGGTAGAAGGTCACGTAGAGGAGGAGGAAGCCCAGAGCCAGAACCAGCGGCACTACCGTCACTTGGACGATCCATGCCCGGCTTCCTGCTTCGGCCAACCAGGCGCTGACCTCGTCAATCAGCAGCTTCACATTCAACCCCAGGATGATGCTTGCCACCACCCAGGCCAGGGCCCGCAGCCAGGGCCGGATGGCAAACTCGCCCATACGGCGTCGATCAGAAACGAAGTGGATGAGCGGGATCACCGCGAAAGGGAGTTGCAAGGAGAGAATCACCTGACTGAGCACCAACAGGCTGGTCGTAGAGCCCTCTCCGAAATAGATGATGGCCAGGACCGCTGGTGTAACTGCCAGCAACCGGGTGATCAACCGTCGCAGCCAGGGTCGAATGCGCAGGTTCAGGTAGCCTTCCATCACGATCTGCCCTGCCAGCGTCCCGGTGATGGTGGAGCTTTGTCCCGACGCCAGGAGCGCGATGGCAAAGGCCAGAGGGGCGATGGTGGTGCCCAGCAGCGGTTCCAAGAGCCGGTATGCATCTTGGATCTCTGCTACCTCGTAGTAGCCGTGACGGTAGAAAACTGCTGCCGACATCACCAGGATGGCGGCGTTGACGAAAAAGGCCAGGTTCAGCGCCAGGGCCGAGTCTATGGTGTTCCAACGGATCGCCTGTTTGATCTCCTCCCGATTGCGGCCAATCTTGCGCGACTGCACCAGCGCAGAGTGCAGATAGAGGTTGTGGGGCATCACGGTGGCCCCCAGGATGCCGACGGCGATGTACAGCGCGGTGGTATCGGGGAGCGTAGGGGCAAAGCCTTGGATGATGCCGCCCCAGTCCGGCTGGCCCAGCACGATCTCTATAAGCAAGGATGCTCCGATGGTTCCCACCAGCGACATCACCACGGCCTCTAGCTTGCGGATACCAAAGTGGGACAGAAACAACAACAGTAGTGTGTCCAAAGCGGTTAACAAGACCCCGTAGATGAGCGGCATTCCGAATAGCAGTTGCAGCGCGATGGCCGAACCCAGCACCTCGGCCAGATCGGTGGCGGTGATAGCGATCTCTGCCAGGATATAGAGGGGGATGGTGATCCACACCGGGTACTCCTCGTGGCAGGCTTGGGCCAGGTCCCGACGATTGGCGATCCCCAGCCGGGCTGCCAGGCTCTGTAAGAGGATCGCCATAATGTTGGACATCAGCAGCACCCAGATTAGGGTGTAGTTGTACCGGCTGCCACCAGCCAGGTCGGTGGCCCAGTTGCCGGGGTCCATATAGCCCACCGCGACCATCAGCGCCGGCCCGGTGACGGCCAGCCAGCGCCGCCACCAGGCTCCCCGTACGGGCACAGGTACTGTCTCGTGGACCTCGGCGAGAGAACGATATTTTGGGGCAGCGAGGTGAGACTTACTCATCGCTTCTACTCCGTGATAGGGGGATAGTGTGCGCGTAAACAGATTTAGGATAGACTAAATTGTTGCTTATTTTACTCAACCTTGGCACTTTGGTCAAGTCGCTTGACAGCCCTCCCCTTCCAGGGTATAATTGAATACTTGAGCAATAATGCAAATAACCGAAGGAGCAGAAGCGATGAACCCCGAAACCCCAATCCAACAACTGGAGTTGCGAGTTGCCAATCTGGACTGCGAGCACGACGCGGCAGCTATCGAGCGCGGTCTGCGTGGATCCCCGGGCTTGGTGGACCTGAAGGTCTACCCCAAGGCTTCCAAAGTACGCCTGACCTTCGACCCCGCTGCCACCGACGCAGAAACCCTCCGGCGTCGGCTGGAGGCCCTTGGCTTCCCGGCCCAAAGGGGCCTGGAGATGGCCGGGCCGCCCAAACCCTGGCGCAATCCCAAAGTGCTCTCCTCAGCGGCCTCAGGGCTGTTGCTGCTTATCGGCTGGCTTCTGGGACGGGCCGGCGTGCCGGAGGTCGTGCCAACCGTCGTCTACGGGCTGGCCATTGTCACCGGAGGCTACTTCTTCGGTCGTGAGGCCATCGAGGAACTCATCTTCGAGCGGGAGATCGGTATTGAGCTGCTGATGAGCATCGCCGCCGTCGTCGCCGCCCTGATGGGGCAGGCCGCCGAGGGGGCGATGCTGGTTTTCCTCTACTCCATCAGCGAAGCTGCCGAGGGTTACACTGAGGAAAAGACGCGCGCCGCCATCCGGGCGCTGATGGACCTGGCCCCTAAAGTGGCGCTGGTGCGCCGCGACGGCCGCGAGGTGGAGATCCCCGTCGAAGAGCTCCGAGTCGGCGACGTCTTCATCGTCAAGCCGGGTCAGTCGGTGCCCACCGACGGTGTGGTGATCCTGGGTCGCTCCAGCGTGGACCAATCGCCGGTGACGGGGGAGTCCATCCCCGTGGAGAAGGTGGAAGGGGATACCGTCTTCGCGGGCAGCATCAACCAAGAGGGGGCGCTGGAGGTGCGGGCGACGAAGACCTTTGCCGACAACACCATCAGCCGCATCATCCAGATGGTGGAGGAAGCCCAGGAGCGCAAGAGCCGCAGTCAGCGCTTCATTGAGCGCTTCGGTGCCCGCTACAGCCCAACGGTGCTGCTCGCCGGCCTCCTTATCGCCGTGGTGCCACCGCTGCTCTTCGGCGCGCCCTGGGTCACGTGGGTCACACGCGCCACCGTGTTCATCGTCGCCGCTGCCCCCTGTGCTCTGGTTATCTCCATTCCCATCACCCTGGTGGCCACCTTGGGCACCGCCGCCCGCTATGGCGTGCTCATCAAGGGGGGGGTGTACGTCGAGGAACTGGCGAAGGTGAAGGTCGTGGCTATGGACAAGACGGGCACGCTGACACGGGGGGAGCCAGAAGTGACAGACGTGGTGATCTCAGGCTCGTCCTTCCAACCCACAAGCCACGACCCACGGTCCGAAGTTCTCCGGCTTGCCGCTGCAGTGGAAAGTCGGAGCGAGCACCCGTTGGCGCAGGCCATTGTGCGCGCGGCTGAGAAGCAGGGGGTATCCGTGCCTCCGGTGAGCGACTTCCGGGCACTACCGGGGGCCGGAGCCAGCGGTCGGGTAAACGGGCAGTCCCTCCTGGTGGGCAGCCCCGGTCTGTTCGCCGAGGCCGTGGCCGCCAACGGCGACCTGCACCGGCAGATCGAGCGCCTCCAACACGAAGGCAAGACCGTTGTCCTGGTGGGAACCGAGATGGCGGTTGGCGATCAGCAGCCGGCGGTCGTGCTGGGCCTCATCGCCATCCGGGATACCATCCGACCCAACGCCAAGGAGGCCATCGCGGCACTCCACGCCGCCGGAGTGGAAAAGGTGGTTATGCTCACCGGCGACAATCCGCGCACGGCCCAGGCCATCGCCCGAGAACTGGGCATTGACGAGGCCTACGCCGACCTGAAGCCGGAGGACAAAGTGGCCAAGGTGCGGGAGCTGGCCCAGCGCTATGGCCACGTGGCTATGGTGGGGGATGGGGTGAACGACGCACCGGCCCTGGCCGAGGCCACCGTGGGCATCGCTATGGGCGCTGCCGGAACAGACGTGGCGCTAGAGACGGCGGATGTGGCCCTGATGGCCGACGACCTGGAGAAAGTGGCTTACGCCATCCAACTGGCACGGCGTAACCAGGCTGTGGTACGCCAGAACCTGGCTCTTTCGGCGCTGGTCATCGGCGGCTTGGTCGTGGGTGCCGTGGCCGGCTGGTTCACCCTTCCCATCGCCGTGCTGGGCCACGAGATCAGCGAGTTCGTGGTCATCGGGAGCGGGCTGCGGATGTTGCGAGGGTAGGCACTATGCTGGGGGGTTCGGATGCTCCTTGTTTGCAAGGAGAAAAGCTATGATCGCTGAGGCTGTTGACCGGGGATTGCGGGCTTTTGAGGAGCGCGTGGCCAACCCGAGGACGGTCAAGCAGGCTGCGAGAATGCTGAAAAAGCTGGTCGGTCGAGGTATGGACGCCGATCTGGTCCGTGAGATCCAGCGTCTCCGCCTGCAGCGGGTGATGGCCTACGTCTACAGGCGCTCGCCCTTTTATCGGCAGCAGTTCGACGTCTATGGGGTGCGCCCCCGTGACGTCCGGGATCTGGCCGATTTGCAGTGGTTCCCTTTCACCACCTCCAACGACATCCGGGATTGGCGCCAGTTTCTCTGCGTGCCGGAGGATGAAGTGAGTGCGGTGTTCACGACCTCAGGCAGTACCGGCGAGCCCAAGCGCGTTTTCTACACCTGGCGCGAGATGCAGATGCTCACCAATCTGGCAGCCGCAAGTCTGCGCGTGGGACATCCGGGCCGGCTATGGGCACTCATCGCCCTGCCCATCGGTCACGGGTTGTGGATGGGGGCGGCTATGGCCGCGCGTGCCGTGGAGCGGGCTGGTGGCCTGCCCATCCCTGTAGGAGCCGGGAGTCCGGCGGAGACGTTACGGTGGATGCAGCGCTTCGAGCCCAATGTGGTCATGTCGTCACCCTCCTATATGACGGCTCTGACCCGCGAGGCCGAGCGTCAAGGGTATCAAGCCCGGCTAGAGGCCATTCTGCTAGGCGGAGAGATGCTCACCGCGGCGCATAAACGTTACTTCCAGGAGTACTGGGGGGCGCAAGTCTTTGACGCTTACGGCAGCACAGAGATAGGGGGTGCCCAGACCATCGCTTTGCCGGAATGTATTGCTTTCAACCTGAACGATCTGCATCTGGTGACCGAGATCGTGGATCCGAGTAGCGGTGTGCCGGCCGACGAGGGTGAGTTGGTCTTCACCACGCTGACCCGCGAGGCTATGCCGCTGGTACGATACCGTTCCGGTGATCGCGCCCGCTGGGCAGATTGTCCCTGCTGGCTGCCATTCCGGAGCATTCGACTCTTGGGACGTATTGATGATATGCTCGTGGCCGGCGATATGAACCTCTATGGCCAGGTCATCGCCGAGCGGATAGCCCAGGTACCGGGAGCCACAGGACGGGTCGAGCTGGTACTGGACAAGGTTGGTCTGACGGATCGCCTGCGGGTGCGCGTTGAGGGGGGAGACGTTAACGCGAACGTGGTACGTCAGGCTCTGTACGATGCTTATCCGGAACTACCAACCAACGTCCAGAACGGCAACCTGTTCCTGGAAGTTGAGACAGGTGTGGACCTGGGAGACCAGATCAAAGCCCTGAAAATCGTGGATCAACGGATAACCAACGGATGAGGAAGAGATGGCCGAAGCAAACCTGAAGGTCGTTTCCGAACCCATCGCCAAGGCTCAAGACGACGTCTGCGAAATCCTGTACGTGGATGAACCGCGTGTCAAGGCCGTCGCCGCTCAGATGCCGGCCGACGAGACGATTCGGCAAGTAGCCAACATCTTCAAAGTGCTCAGCGACCCCACACGGGTCAGGATCATCTTCGCCCTCTCGCGGGCTGAGCTGTGCGTGTGCGATCTGGCAGCCCTGCTGGGGCTCAGCATCTCCGCCGTCTCCCACCAATTGCGTCTGCTACGCAACCTCCGGCTGGTGAAGTACCGCAAGGAGGGCCGGCTGGCCTACTATTCGCTGGACGACGACCACACGGGACAGTTGCTGCACGAGGTGCTGGAGCACGTGCAATAACCGAGGGCCTACCCACCCCTCGGCGGATAGGCCCTCGGCTTGTTTCATCCGGCTCCTCTCGTTCCGGGCCGGACGCGCTCAGTGTTGAAGCTCCGGCCGGAGCTTCTCGAAGTAGTCGAGTGACTCCGGGTTGATCAACGCATCCCGGTTCAGCACGGGACGCCCGTTGATGATGTTGGCCACGGCGATCTCGACTTTCTTCATGCTGAAGGTGTAGGGGATGTCGGGGACCTCGAGGATGCGGGCCGGGACGTGGCGTGGGGAAGCCTGCTCCCGCAGCGCCCGACGGATCTTCGCCTTCAGCTCTTCGGTCAGCGTGTACCCCTCCGCCAGCTTGACGAAGAGGATGACCCGCTGGTCCCCCTGCCAGTTCTGGCCGATGGCCAGGCTGTCGGCGATCTCCTCCATCTGCTCCACGACGTTGTAGATCTCGGCGGTGCCGATGCGCACCCCCGAGGGCTTCAGCACGGCGTCGGAACGCCCGTAGAAGGTGATGCCGCCGGTATCGCTGTGCATCACGATGTAATCCCCGTGACGCCAGACGTTCCGGTCGGGGTAGAAGGTGAAGTAGGCCTCCCGGTACTTCCGGTTGTCGGGATCGTTCCAGAAGTAGAGGGGCATCGAGGGCGATGGGGCCTCACAGACCAGCTCCCCCTGACGGTCCCAGATGGGGTTCCCCTGCTCATCGTAGGCTTTGATCTTCATCGCCAGGGCGGGGCCCTGCAGTTCGCCGGCGTAGACGGGGCTAATGGGGTTGCCGGCGGCGAAGCAACCGTTGATGTCGGTCCCGCCGGAGATGGAGTTTAGGTGCAGGTCCGCCTTGATCTCCCGGTAGACATACTCGAAGCCCTCGGGCGAGAGGGGGGAGCCCGTCTGGGAGATCTCCTTCAGCGGCGAGAGGTCGTAGTGCCGGCCCGGCTTGGCCTCCTGCTTCATCAGGAAGTGGAGGTAGGACGCGCTGGTGCCGAAGACGGTCAGCTTCTCGTCCTGGGCGAGCCGCCACATCGCCTCCACGTCGGGGTAGGTGGGGTTGCCGTCGTAGAGCACCACCGTCGCGCCAACGCCCAGGGAGCTCAGCAGCCAGTTCCACATCATCCAACTGCAGGTGGTGATGTAGAGGATGCGGTCCTCCCGCTTCAGGTCTGTGTGCAGGATCAACTCCTTGAGGTGGTTGATCAGCACTCCCCCGGCCCCTTGCACCATACACTTGGGCTTGCCCGTGGTGCCCGAGGAGAACATAATGAAGACGGGATGATCGAAGGGAAGCTGCTCGAACTCCAGGGTGGGGGGCTCTCCACCGGCGACGAAGGCTTCGTAGTGGACGGCCTTGGGGATGGCGCCGATGTCGGCCCGGTCCGTCGTGTAGGAGATGACGACGACCTTTTCCAGGGAGGGGATCTCCCGGGCCACCTGAGCCGCCTTCCCCAGGGTGTCGAAGTGCCGCCCCTTGTAGAAGTAGCCATCGGCTGTGAACATCACCTTGGGCTCCACCTGGCCCAGACGGTCCAGGGCGGCCCTCGGACCCAGGTCCGTCGCACAGGAGGCCCAGGTCGCGCCGACGCTGGTCGCCGCCAGCATGGCGACGGCGGTCTCGATCAGGTTGGGCATGTAAGCCACCACCCGATCCCCGGGCCGGACGCCGACCTGACGCAGGGCCTGGGCCAGGCGGGCCACGGCCTCGTAGAGCTCCCGGTAGGTCATCCTCACCGTCTCCCGGCGCTCGTTGGTGAAGATGAAAGCCAGGTGATCGTCCCGATACCGCAGGAGGTTTTCGGCGAAGTTCAGGCGGGCACCGGGGAACCAACGGGCTCCGGGGAACCGGGTCAGGTCGTCCACGACTTGGGTGTAGCCCTGGGAGGCCCGGATGTCGGCGAAGTCCCACATCGTGGCCCAGAAGTCCGGTATCTGTTCAACGGACCATCGGTAGAGTTCGGGGTAGTTGGCGATCGCGAGGCCATACGTCTCGTTGACGTGCCGGATGAAGCGGGTGATGTTGGCCTGCCTTTTGCGCTCCTCCGAGGGGATCCAGAGCGGTTTTTTCATCGGGCGCGCCTCCTTTTTCTCCGCTCTTGCCGGATGCACCATCCGGCAGGCCGGGGCCTATAACGGGCTCTTCCACCGCCGCCTTCTGAAGGTGCCGGTCACCAGAGGCTCGGCGTTACTTTACTACAGACCGAGGGAAGTGTCAACCTGCTCCTCCAAAGTAACTGCTCACCCTCCCGCAGGTTAGGCGCGTTTCCGACGCGGAACCGTGCTTCAAGTAGCCCATCGGGGCTGAAAGCGCCCCCGACCGGTGACCTGCGGGGGGGTATAGAATTGCGTCAGAGGCCCAGCGTTGGACTGGGCCTCTTGCGGATGGAGGTCTCAAGGAAGGGAGGATCAGGCGAGGGCGTATCGCTGGCTCCACTTCTCCCAGACGACCAGCAGGGGCACGGCGTTGAAGATGGAGGAGTAGGTGCCACTGATCAGCCCGACCAGCAGGACGGCGATGAACTGCTTGATGCTCGCCCCGCCGAAGAGCAGGATGGCGACCATCACGAAGATGGCGTTGAGCTGGGTGGCCAGCGATCGGTGCAGGGTCTCCAGCAGGCTTCGGTTCACGATGGTCTCGAAGGGCTCCCCCCGGCGCTTGGGGATGTTCTCCCGGATGCGGTCGAAGACGACGATGGTGTCCTGGACGGAGAAGCCGATCACCGTCAGCATCGCCGTCAGGAAGAGGGCGTCCACCTCCCAGGCCCGCAGCAGCCCCATAATGGACATGAAGCCCATCGCCACCAGGATGTCGTGGACCATCGCGGCGATGGCGCAGGTGCCGTAGCGGAAGGCATGGGGTACCCGCCGGAAGGCGAAGACGATGAAGGCCAGGATGACGACGGCCCCGGCGACGACGGCAATGGTCGCCGCCTGGGTCACCTCGCTGCCGATGGCCGGGCTCACGCTGTCCACGCTGGAGGCGTCGCGGTCCACGGGACCGATCTGTTGCTCCAGGGCGTCGAAGAGGGCCTCTGACTGCTCCTGGGTGACGAAATCGGTCCGCACCTGCCAGGTCCTCTCCTCCGGGGCGCCCAGCCGGGTGATGGAGGGGTCCAGAAGCCCTTGGCTCTCGAAGACGGCCCGGATAGCGTCCTCCGAGGTGATCTCCTGGAATTTGAGGACGAAGAGGCTCCCTCCGGTGAAGTCCACGTCCAGCCGGACCGGCGAGCCGAATTGGGCTGTTGAGTAGGCCATCGCGATGAGCCCCGGGATGATCACCAGGGCGGAGAAAAGGAAGTACCAGCCTCGCTTCTCGACAATGTTGAACATCGTGCCTCCTGATGCTCAGACGCCCAGCAGCCAGGGATGTTCTTCCAGCCAGGATTGCACCCAGTGGAAGGCCAGCCGCAGGAAGGTCCGCGTAACGATGACGGCGGTGAACATGCTGATCAACACCCCCAGGATGAGGGTGATGGCGAAGCCCTTGACGGCGCTGGCCCCGAAGTTGGTGCCAAACCAGTAGAGGATGACCGAGATGATGATGGTGGAGAGATTGGAGTCGCGAATGGAGGTCCAGGCTCGGTCGAAGCCGGCCTCGATGGCCATCCGCAGGCTCCGCCCCCATCGCAGCTCCTCCTTCATCCGCTCGAAGATGAGGATGTTGGCGTCTACCGCCATCCCCGTGGAGAGGAGGAAGCCGGTGATGCCGGGCAACGTCATCGTCACCGGCAGCAGCTTGAAGACGGCCAGGTTGAGGAGGGCATAGATGATCAGCGCCAGGTCGGCCAGAAAGCCGGGAAAGCGGTAGTAGATGAGCATAAAGGCCAGGACGACCAGGACGCCGATGATGCCGGCCCGGATGCTCTTGCGGATAGAGTCCTCGCCCAACGTCGCACCGATGGAGCGGACCGTCTCGATGCGCAGCGGGACGGGCAGGGCACCGTAGCGGAGCTGCAGGGCCAGGTTGCGGGCCTCGGCCAAGGTGAACTGGCCCTGGATGACACCGTTCTCGCGGATGGCGTTGCGGATGACGGGGCAGGAGATCACCACCTTGTCCAGGACGATGCAGAGGTACTGGTTGATGTGGCTGCCGGTGAACTCCTCGAAGAAGGCAGCCTTCTCGGGGCGGATCTGGAAGGCGACTTCGATCTCACCGGTCCTGGGGTTGCGGACCACCTGAGCATCCTGCAGGGCCGCCCCGGTCATCACCGTCTCCAGGAGGGGCAGAGCAGGCTCCGTCGGTGTAATCGTCTCAGTGGCGGTCAGGCCCTCGCTCCCGGTGATGGGCGTCGTAGCGGTGAGGGTAGGAGTGGCTTGGACCTCGGTGGTCGTCTCAGCGCCCTCGGCGGGGCCGGTGTCGGCCTCTCCGGTCCCGTAAGTGGTGCGCACCCGGGTGCCGGGCGGGATAAAGGAGGGACCCGCATTCACGAACTCCAGCAGGCCCGTCTCTCGGATCAGGGCGAGGGCCTCGTCGGGGTTGGCGACGCCCGGCAACTCGACGATGATCCGTCGCTCCCCCTGCAACTGGACCAGCGGCTCGGCCAGCCCCAGGCCGTTGACCCGCCGCTCGATGATCTGGCGGGCCGTCTCCATCGCGCCCTCGGAGAGCGTCTGGTCCGGCGGTAGGTCCGCCTCCAGGAGCACCTGAAGCCCTCCCTGCAGGTCCAGCCCCAGGTGGGTGCGCACCGGGTCGAGCCCCAGCCTACGATTGTTATCCCGGGCCTCCTGGGGCTGCCACAGGAGGAGATCGTTCAGCCACTGAGGGTGCTGGACGGGCAGGTCTATCCAGAGGGCCAGAGCGGTGAGCACAATGATGAAGAGAAACCAATAGGGAGTCCGATCGCGCATCTTGGATTTCCTCGGAACAGATGGTGGACGGTGTGGTCTCGTGAGGCGTCGCTCAAACGGGCGAATTATAGTCCACCGGGAGGGTTCTGTCAAACCCCCTCACCAGGTGGTCTTGACCACGATGTCCGAGAGGATGTTGGCAGCCTCGTCGCCTCGGTCGGCGGCGTTGCTCAGGTGGCGGTAGATCTCCCGCAGCTTCAGGATTTCCATGATATGGTCCATATCCTGGGGCTGGTGGAAGAGGTCGGCCAACGCCTCCCGATAGACCCACTCCACTCGGTTCTCCAGCGCTTTGGCCCGCACAGCGTGGTCCTGGGTGACGCCGGGATGGTCGGAGAGCCGCTGGACACCCAGCAGGATCTCACGGGCGGCGTCGGTGAGCAACGAGGTCATCCGGCGCAGGTAGTCGTTGGGCTCTACCTCCAGGATGTCCATCTCCCCCACGGTCGTGTAAGCGTAGTCCAACACGTCGTCAATGGCCCGGGAGAGGGCGTAGATGTCCTCCCGGTCTATGGGGGTGACGAAGGTGCGGTTGAGTTCCTCGATGAGGATACGCCGGACCTCATCGGCTTCCTTTTCCGCTAGGGTGATGCGCTCGGCGATCTCCTCGGTGGGGTTCTTCATATACGCGCCCAAGTCCTCCAGACCCTTGAGGGTCCACTCGGCCTGTTGGATCAGGAGAGCGATGAACTTATCGGGTTGTTTTTTGAAGAGGTTGCGTAGCCAGCTCATAGGATGTCACCTCGGCAAAGGTTGGATTGGGGGTCGGCGGATCAGCGGACGAGTAGCGCAGCGAGTACCTGGTAGATCAAAGCGGCCATAGCAGCCGTCGCCGGGATGGTCAGAATCCAGGTGACAACGATCTCCTGGGCCACACCCCAGCGGACTTTGGAAAGGCGCTCGGCCGAGCCCACGCCCATGATGGCCGAGCTGACCACCTGGGTGGTGCTGACGGGACCGCCTAGCAGCGCGGCACCGATGATGACGGCGGCAGAGGCGAGCTGAGCGGTGAAGCCGTGGATGGGACGGATACGGTAGAACTTCCCCCCCAGCGTCTTGATGATGCGCCATCCCCCCAGGGAGACACCCAAGGCGATGGCCCCGGCACTGGTGACGATGACCCAGGTAGGGATGTAGAAATAGGAAATGACCCCATCGGCCAGGAGGACCATGGCGATCACCCCCATCGTCTTCTGGGCGTCGTTGGTGCCGTGGCTCAGGGCCAGGGAGAGGACGGTGAGCACCTGCCCCCGCTTGAAGAACCAGTTGATGCGAGGGGAGAAGCCCCGGGCCAGGAAGAGGGTGAGGCGCATCAGGAAGTAGCCCACCAGCAGCCCTATGGGGGGGGAGATGACCAGGGCGGTGATGACCTTCACCAGGCCCTGCTGGCGCAGCGCTGCCTGCCCAGAACGGAGCAGGACGGCCCCAATGATCCCCCCGATGAGGGCATGGGAGGAACTGGAGGGGATGCCGAAGAACCAGGTGATCAGGTTCCAGAGGATGGCGGCCAACAGGGCGGCCCAGATGATCGGGAGGGTGATGGCCTGCTCGACCACGACCTCGTGGCCGATGGTGGTGGCGACGGCAACGCCGAAGAGGAAGGGGCCGGCGAACTCGGCCGCCGCCGCGATGAGCAGGGCCCGTCGGGGTGAGAGGGCGTGGGAAGAGATGGCGGTGGCCACCAGGTTGGAGCTGTCGTGAAAGCCGTTGAGGAAATTGAAGATCAGCGCGGTGACGATGACCGTCAGAGCCAGGGGTGAGAGGGCGATGTCCAGCATAGGGTCTCCTGCGAAGCGATCAACGGTTGGGTAGCGGTCAGTGGGGGGGCGTCGGATGGGCAGGAAGCCCCTGCCTTGCTACGACTTTCCCCGCTTTGATCACTACCTCGACCAGGTTGGTGCCGAAGCGGTAGGCCAGGTGGCGGTAGTCCGGCGCTCCTATGATAAGCAGATCGGCGTTTTTGTCAACCTCCAGGCTGCCCACCCGATCACCCAGTCCGACGGCGAAGGCGGCGTTGAGGGTGGTGGCCACCAGGGCCTGGGCCGGCGTCAGCCCCATGTAGCGGCAGGCCAGGGCCATAGCGAAGGGCATAGACTCGCACCAAGCGGTGCCGGGATTGCAGTCGGTAGCCAGGGCCAAGGCGGCGCCGGCCTTCAGGAGAGCGCGGGCCGGCGCGTACTCCCGCTCCGCCAGCCCGAAAGGGGTGCAGGGGAGAGCGACGGCCACCGTTGCCGACCTCCCCAGCACCTCGATCTCCGCCGGTGGGGTGTGGACCAGGTGGTCTGCCGAGACGGCCCCCATTGCCACGGCCAGGGCCGTCCCTCCTAGCGGTTTGAACTCGTCGGCGTGGAGCTTCAGGCCAAAGCCTAGCGCCTGGGCTCGTTCCAGGATCCGGCGCGTCTGGGCCAGGTCGAAGACCCCCTCCTCGCAGAAGACGTCGCAGAAGAAGGGGCCGGGGAAGGCGGCCCGCCGTTCGACCACGGCCGGCAGCATCTCCTCGACAACCAGGTCCACGTATTCCTCGGTCCGGCCCCGGTACTCGGCCGGCACGGCGTGGGCGCCCAGGAAGGTGGGGACCAGTGTGGCCGGGTGGTCGGCATCCAGCCAACGGATCGCCTCCAGCAGCTTCAGTTCGTCGGCCGTCGTCAGGCCGTAGCCTGTCTTCACCTCCACCGTCGTCGTCCCGTGGGCCAGCATCCGGTCCAGACGGGGCCGGGTCTCGGCGACGAGTTGGTCCAGAGAGGCGGCGCGGGTGGCCCGGACGGTGGCCATGATCCCACCGCCGGCGGCCATAATGTCCATATAGGTCGCGCCGCCGATGCGCAACTCGAACTCATGGGCCCGGTCGCCGGCCCAGACCAGGTGGGTGTGGGGGTCCACGAAGCCGGGGGTCACCACCCTGCCCCAAGCGTCCAGCACCTCCCGCGCCTGGTAGTCGGCCAACACCTCCGGCGTGGGGCCGACGGCGACGATCCGCCCGTCGGCGATGGCGACGGCGCCGTCCTCGATGAGGCCCAGGTCTCCCAGGCGCTCCCCCCGCTGGGGGCCGTTCTCGTGGCGGGGCACGGTGCACAGTTGGGCTGCGTGTTGGACGATCAGGTCTACCTGCATTGGGGTCTCCTTACACTCGGCCTACTCGCCGGGAATCCGGGCCCGGTGCCAGCGGGCGACCTGGAGGGCTGCCAGGCCGGTTCCCCCCACCAGCAGACCGAAGAAGATCTGAATCATCGGCGTCGAACGGGCGATGGGGTTCACCGGGTGCAGCACCGCTTCGGTGTGGGTGAGGAGCCAGACCAGGGCGACGGCCATCAGGACGTTGAGGAAGCTGCTGATCCGGCGTCGCCCCCAGAGGGTGCCGGCAGCCTGGACCGCCAGGCTGAGAGCCAGGACCTGGAAGGCGGTGCGGTAGCGGGGCTCCTGCCAGAAGATGCCGCCCCAGGTCTGGCGGGAGGCGACCATGCTCAGCGGGAGGTAACCGGTCCAGAAGAGCAGGGCCGTCCGGCCCAGGGCCTGGGTCCAGGCGTGGAGCGCTCCTCGGTCCCAGACCAGCGCCGCCAGCCCCACCAGGCCGGCGGCCAGGAAGCTCAGGATGGCGGCCCAGACCAGCGCCCCGTGCAGGTAGACGATCCGGCTGTCGGCCCGGAGCGTTCGGTCCTGGGGAGCTATCCAGGCCAAGAGCAGCACGATGAGGGCCAGGATCACCAGCGTCAGGCCGATCCGTTCACGACGGAACCACGAGCGAATCCAGGACATGGGGAACTCCTGTTGCGTGCACGACCGCCGACGGCCGACGGCCGACGGCCGACCGCCGATCAACGACCACAGACCAAGCCAACCGACCACCCGACCACCCGACCACCCGACCAAGCGGCCACTCGACCACCC
>WFUY01000442.1 GCA_015484715.1 Thermoflexales bacterium
AACGGAGCCGTCCTGTCGCGGAAGCTCTCGAAGGAACTGGCCGACGCCCTCCAGGCCCTCAGCCGGGAGGAAGGGGTGACCCTCTTTATGACCCTCCTGGCCGCCTTCCAGACCCTGCTCCACCGCTACACCGGCCAGGAGAAGATCAGCGTCGGCACCCCCATCGCCAATCGCAACCGGGCCGAGATCGAGGGGATCATCGGCTTCTTCGTCAACACCCTCGTGCTGCGCACCGACCTCTCCGGCAACCCCACCTTCCGCCACCTGCTGAAGCGGGTGCGGGAGGTGACGCTGGGGGCCTACGCCCACCAGGACCTCCCCTTCGAGATGCTGGTGGACGCCCTCCAGCCGGAGCGGGATATGAGCCACACCCCCCTCTTCCAGGTGATGTTCATCCTCCAGAACGCACCGGTGCAGGGCCAGAAGCTGCCCGGCCTGACCCTGAGCCAGGTGGAGACCCACCCCGGCACCTCCACCTTCGACCTGACCCTCTCGATGGCCGAGGGGCCGGATGGGCTGGAGGCCTCGGTGGAGTACAACACCGACCTCTTCGACGCCGCCACCATCCGGCGGATGCTGGACCACTTCCAGACCCTGCTGGAGGCCATTGCCGCCGACCCCGACCGGCCCATCGCCGAGCTGCCGCTGCTGACCGAGGCCGAGCGGCAGCAGTTGCTCGTCGAGTGGAACGACACCGCCACCGACCATCCCCAGGACCTCTGCGTCCACCGGCTCATCGAGGCCCAGGCCGAGCGGACGCCCGACGCCGTCGCCGTCGTCCTCCCCTCGACGGAGGGCGGGCCGGACGCACGGCTCACCTACGGCGAACTGAACCGGCGGGCCAACCAACTGGCCCACCACCTGCGCAAGCGGGGCGTCGGGCCGGAGACGGTGGTCGGCATCTGCGTCGAGCGCTCCCTGGAGATGATCGTCGGCGTCTTGGGCGTCCTCAAGGCCGGTGGCGCCTACCTCCCCCTCGACCCCCTCTACCCGCCGGAGCGGTTGGCCTACATGCTGGACGACGCCGGCGTCGCCATCCTTCTCACCGACAGCAACACCCTGCCCCGCCTTCCTATTGGGATGGAGGCACCGAGGGATGAGACGACCGAGGCAACGAGGACTGAGGCAAGCGAGGCACCGAGGGCCGAGAAAGGGCACCCTCATCACGCCTCACGCATCACGCCTCACGCCTCACGCTTCACGCATCACGCTTCACGCCTCACGCCTCACGCCTCACGCCTCACGCTTCACGCATCACGCATCACGCCTCACGCTTCACGCCTCACGCCTCACGCATCCCTCACCACCCTCCGCCTCGACGACTGGACCCCCTTCGCCGACGAGCCGGACACCAACCCGGAGGTCCCCGTCTCCCCCACCAACCTGGCCTACCTGATCTACACCTCCGGCTCGACGGGGCAGTCCAAGGGGGTGATGATCGAGCACCGCAGCCTGGTCAACGCCTACCGGGGCTGGGAAGCCTCCTACCGGTTGCGCTCCGTGCGCACCCACCTCCAGATGGCCAACTTCGCCTTCGACGTCTTCTCCGGCGACCTGGTCCGCGCCCTCTGCTCCGGCGGCCGGCTGGTCCTCTGCCCCCGCGAGTGGCTGCTGGACCCCGAACGGCTGTACGGGCTGATGCGCCGGGAAGGGGTGGAGTGCGCCGAGTTCGTCCCCGCCGTCCTGCGCCACCTGATCCAGTACCTGGACGAGACAGGAGAACGCCTCGACTTCATGAGGCTGCTCATCTGCGGCTCCGACAGTTGGTACGTGAGCGAGTACCGCCAGTTCCTGCGCTTCTGCGGGCCGGAGACCCGGCTGATCAACTCCTTCGGCCTCACGGAGGCGACCATTGACAGTTGCTTCTTCGAGGGCAGCGCGATGGACCTCTCCGGCGAGCAGGTGGTCCCCATCGGGCGGCCCTTCGCCAACGTCCGCCTCTACATCTTGGATAACCACCTCCAGCCCGTCCCCGTCGGCGTCCCCGGCGAGCTCTTCATCGGCGGCCTCGGCGTCGCCCGGGGCTACCACAACCGCCCCGAACTGACGGAGGAGAAGTTCATCCCTGATCCCTTCTCCGACGACCCCAACGCCCGGCTCTACCGGACCGGCGACCTGGCCCGCTACCTACCCGACGGCAACATCGAGTTCCTGGGCCGGCTGGACTACCAAGTCAAGGTCCGGGGCTACCGCATCGAACTGGGCGAGATCGAAGCGACCCTGGGCCGGCACCCGACGGTGCGCGAGGCCGCCGTCGTCGCCCTGGAGGTGGCCCCCGGCGACAAGCGGCTGGCCGCCTACATCGTCCCCGCCGGGGAGACCGTCCCCACCGCCGGCGAACTGCGCCGCTTCCTCCAGGAGCGGTTGCCCGACTACATGGTCCCCTCGGCCTACGTTGTGATGGGAGCCCTGCCCCTGACCCCCAACGGCAAGGTGGACCGCCAGGCGCTGCCGGAGCCCGAATGGTCGCGCCGACAACTGGCCGGGGAGTACGTCGCGCCCCGCACCCCCGTCGAGGAGGTGCTGGCCGGCATCTGGAGCCAGGTGCTCGGCGTCGAAGAGGTGGGCGTCCACGACAACTTCTTCGAGCTGGGCGGCCACTCCCTCCTGGCAACCCAGCTCGTCTCCCGGGTGCGCGAGGCCTTTGAGATC
>WFUY01000443.1 GCA_015484715.1 Thermoflexales bacterium
GGGTGATCCCATCAAGTGCGCTGTCATCGTCCAGATCAAGAACGGCGAGTTCCAGTTCTACAAGCAAGCCTGCCCGTAGACGGCGGCCTTGAGGGGCACTGGGCCCCCGTTCGGCTCGGTTGGAACCGGGGAAACCTGGCCAATCGGGGCCTGGTGCCCCTTTTCCCCCTATCCTACACCAGGAGCAAGCTCGATGAGTATCTTTCTCCAGCATTTCGTCAATGCGCTCCAATGGGGGAGCTTCTACGCCCTCATCGCCCTGGGCTACACGATGGTCTATGGGGTGCTGTTGCTGATCAACTTCGCCCACGGCGACATCTTCATGGTCGGCGCCTACCTGGGCTTCTTCATCGGCACCTACCTGCTCACCACTTTCGGCTCCACGATGCCCTCCTGGCTGGTCCTGACCCTCACCCTCTTGCTCTCGATGCTCCTGACCGCCGGGGTGGGCGTCACCATCGAGCGTGTAGCCTACCGCCCGCTCCGAGAGCGTGGGGCCGACCGGCTTTACGTCGTCATCACCGCGCTGATGGTGGGACTGCTGCTGGAGTACCTCAACCTGGGGTTTCTGGGAGCCCGCCGCCGCCAGTACCCTACCCTCCTGGAGACTCAGGTCTACAGCATCTACGGGGTCAACGTCAGCAACCTGAAGATCGGCATCATCGGCCTCTCCTTCCTGGTGATGATCGGCCTAGAACTGATCGTGCGTAAGACGAAGATTGGGATGGCGATGCGGGCCATCTCCTACGACCGGGAGGCTGTGCCCCTGATGGGCGTACCGGTGAACCGGATCATCGTCGCCACCTTCATCATCGGCTCCTCGCTGGCCGCTCTGGCGGGCAATATGTTTGGAGCCGCCTATCCCATCCTGACCTACAACATGGGCATCCTCATCGGCTGGAAAGCCTTTATCGCCGCCGTCGTTGGCGGCATCGGCGAGATCCGCGGGGCAATGGCCGGAGGCTACTTGTTGGGTTTCATCGAGATCTTCGTGGTGGCTATGGGAGGGCTACCCGGCTTTGGCTGGCTCTCATCCACCTACCGCGACCTGGTCGCCTTCACCATCCTCCTGATCATCTTGACCCTGCGCCCCACCGGCCTCTTCGGTGTGGCCCGACGCCAAAAGGTGTAGGACGATGTTGCGCAAACACAGCCGTGCCCTGATCATCGCGCTGCTGTTCCTCATCGTCGTGATCCCCTCGTGGGGTGGCATCTACGACGACTACATCCAACTGATCCTCTTCTACATCGGCATCAACGTGATTATGGCCACCAGCCTGAACCTCATCAACGGCTATATGGGGGAGTTCTCCTGTGGCCACGCCGGTTTTATGGCCGTCGGTGCCTACGTCACCTCCGTCATCACGGTGATCCTGTTCGCCGGCCACCCCAACCTGGGGCCGGCCCGGCTCTCCCCCCAGTGGAGCGTCTTCGTCTTCCCCATCGCCCTGGTGGCCGGTGGCATCGCCGCCGCCGTGGCCGGCCTGCTGGTGGCCATCCCATCCTTCCGCACCCGAGGGGACTACTTGGCCATCATCACCCTGGCCGTCAACTACATCGTCAAGAGCGCCATTGAGAACATGGAGATCATCGGCGGTCCTCGGGGCTTCGTGGGAATGGGCAAGGTGGTGAACGGCATGCAGCAAGTCCTGAACATCCCCTGGGTCCTCATCTGGACATTCATCGGTGCGCTGGCCACCATCTTTCTTATCCGTAATTTCGTCTCCTCGACCCGGGGCAAGAGCGTCATCGCCATCCGCGAGGACGAAATTGCCGCCGAGCTGATGAGCGTGGACACACGGCGCACGAAGGTGGTCGCCTTCATGCTCTCGTCGGGACTGGCCGGTATCGCCGGTGGCCTCTTCGCCCACGGGCCGGGCGGCTACATCAACCCCGGCACCTTTACCATCCTCAAATCCACCGAAGCGATGGTGATGGTCTATATGGGCGGTATGGGCAGCATCACCGGCTCCATTATGAGCGCCATCATCTTCACCATCCTGCTGGAACTGCTCCGCCCGCTCAAGGTCTTCAAGTGGGTGGTCATCCCCCTGCTGCTCATCCTGCTGATGCTCTTCCGGCCCGAAGGGCTGATGGGCAATCGAGAGTTGACCGACATCTTCCCCCGTCTGCGGGCTCTCTTCCCCCCGTCCGACGTCGGCCTTCCACCGCAGGAATCAAGGGAGGTGCTGGAATATGCCCCTGTGTCAGATTAGAGGCCTCACCCACTACTTCGGCGGACTGCGGGCGGTCTACGACTTCAACCTGGACCTGGAAGAGGGAGAGCTGATCGGCCTCATCGGCCCCAACGGTGCCGGCAAGACCACCGTCTTCAACTTGGTCTGCGGCGTTTACCGGCCCACCGAGGGGGAGATCCGCTTCAACGGCACCGACATCGTGGGACTGCGCCCCCACCAGATCACCGCCCTGGGCATCGCCCGCACCTTCCAGAACATCCGCCTCTGGGGACAGCGCACCGTCCTGGACAACATCCGCATCGCCCAATACGCCCGGGTTCGCTACGGGCTCCTCGACGCCTTCTTCCACACCCCCCGCTACTGGGCCGAGGAGAAGGAAATCCTCCACCGCTCGTTGGAACTGCTGGACCTACTGGACCTGAAAGCGTATGCCTACGAGCAAGCCCAAAACCTACCCTATGGTCTGCAACGGCGGGTGGAGATCGCCCGCGCCCTGGCCACCCAGCCCCGGCTGTTGCTCCTGGATGAGCCGGCAGCGGGAATGAACCCGGCCGAGATTGAGGATCTGCTGGACCTCATCCACTGGATTCGGGATCAATTCCACCTGACCATCTGGGTGATCGAGCACCAGATGCGACTGATCATGAGCATTTGCGAGCGAATCAAGGTGCTGGACTTCGGGGAGACGATCGCTGAAGGGACACCGGCCGAGATCCAGGCGAACCCCCGCGTCATCCAGGCCTATCTGGGAGAGGAGGTGGCCTGATGCTGCTCTCGGTGGAGAACTTGCGGGTGCGCTACGGGAACATCGAGGCGCTGCACGGCATTTCCTTCGAGGTGGAAGAAGGGGAGATCGTCACCCTGATCGGCGCCAATGGGGCCGGCAAGACGACGACCCTGCGAGCTATCTCCCGGATGGTCCCCATCGCCGAGGGTTCGATCTTCTACGAGGGGCGGAACCTGCTCGACTACCCCGCCCACGAGGTGGTGCGCCTGGGCATCTCCCACGTCCCCGAAGGCCGCCGCATCTTCGGCAACCTGACCGTCCTGGAGAACCTGCTGCTGGCCGCCTACAGCCGGAAGGACAAGAAGGCGGTCGAAGAGGACCTGGAGCGGGTCTTCGCCCTCTTTCCCCGGCTGGGGGAGCGCAAGCACCAGCGGGGCGACACCTTGAGCGGCGGAGAGCAACAGATGCTGGCCGTGGGACGAGCCCTGATGAACCGGGGGAAGCTGATGCTCTTGGACGAACCCTCGATGGGGCTGGCTCCCGTCCTGGTCAAGAGCCTCTTTGAGACGATGCGGGAGATCAACCAGGCCGGCACGACGATCCTGCTGGTGGAGCAGAACGCCCGCCTGGCCCTCAAATTTGCTCACCGGGGTTACGTGCTGGAAACGGGGAACATCGTGCTCGCCGGTTCCGCCGAGGAACTGGCCGCCGACCCCCGAGTCAAGGAAGCCTATCTCGGAGGGTAGCTCCTTGCAA
>WFUY01000444.1 GCA_015484715.1 Thermoflexales bacterium
GAGCTTTCCCTGGAGGCCGGTATCTATTCAGCCTACCCTCCCGCAGGTCACCGGTCGAGGGCGCTTTCAGTCCCGATGGGCTATTGGAAGCACGGTTTCGCGTCGGAAACGCGCCTGACCTGTGGGAGGGCGAACAGTTACGGAGGCCAGAGGGGATGAAGCTGAACCTATGGCGGGCCGATGGAGAGCGCCCCTGGCTGGTGGGCCATCGTGGTGCCTGCGCCGTTGCGCCGGAGAACACAATGGCCTCCTTCCAGAGAGCCTGGGAAGAGGGGGCCGATGTGGTGGAATTGGACGTCCGGCGCTCCGCCGACGGCCACGTCGTCGTCATCCACGACGCCACGGTGGACCGGACGACGGATGGGCACGGCCCCGTGGCGGAGCTCACCTTGCAGGAGCTGAAGCGGCTGGACGCAGGGCGGTGGTTCGACCCCGCCTTCGTCGGGGAGTCCATCCCCACCCTGGCCGAGGTGCTCGCCTGGGCGCGGGGCCGGATCGGGCTGCTCCTCGAGCTCAAGTACGACCACGGAGCCTTTGACTCCGAGCTGGCCCCGGCCGTCGCCGCGCTCCTGCGTCGCCACGGTGTGGTGGAACAGACCGCCTGCATCTCCTACAGCGCTCGGGGCCTCCTACAGATCAAAGAAAGCCTGCCCGGCCTGCCCACCGGCCCCATCGTGCGGGGAGGGCGTCTGGCCCACTGGTTGGCCCGGCTGAGCCACCGCATTCCGGGGTTGACCCGGCTGCCGGCCCTGCGCCGCCTCCTCCTGCACCCCCTCACCTTCGTCCAGGCGATGGGCGGGGACTTCGTCGCTCCTTCGACGGCGATGCTCACCCCACTGCTCGTCCGGGCTTCCCACGCCGCCGGCTTTCCCGTCAGCCCCGGAGGACGCCGGTGGGACTACCCGGCCGCCATCGCCATGGGGGTGGACACCATCTCCTCCAACGATCCCGGGGCCGTGCGCCGGGCTTACCTGACGGAGTGAGACCTCTCACCGGCTCACCGGTCAGCCCAGGCCAAGGTGAGGGGCAACGGCCAGGCCCGTTCTGGGTTCGTTAGCCCATAGGGGACGGGAGGGAACCGTGGGGCAGCGTCACGACAACAGGGACACGCTTTCCACGTAAATCTGGGAGAGGAAAGGGGTATCCTCTGCAATCTCAGCCTCGGTGTACACGAGGAGGTTCACGCCGATGGGGAGGTCGAAGTAGGGGTAGAAAAGCCGGTCGCGCTCGATCCTGGCCGACGGCCCTCCGTAGTCCGGTGCATCGGCCAGGATAACGAGGATGTCCACATCACTGGTGCCTACGTGGTCACCTCGAGCAATGGAACCAAAGACACGGACATCTAGAACGTTGTTGTGGTCCACCTTGATCCTGTGAGCGATCGCGCGGAGCCTGGCCCACAGCTCATCCCGATCCAACGAGATGATCTTCACAGAACCGGATGATCTCTGCCGCAGCACGAACGGCCTCCTGGGCCTGTCTCTGGTTGTAGTAGTCGGTAACAATTCACGGTATTCCCTCCCCCCGCAGGGAGCTTCTCCGGCCCGCTCGGCCGCCGAAGTGCCCGACCGGCGGTCGGCGGGGCTCCGGCCTTCCCAATTACCGAGGAACGGAGGAACGGTCAAACCGCGGATAGGCGGTGATTCCCCACAAGGGAGCGAGAGGGTGGTCCGTAGCAGGCCGTCCACGAATTGCTCACCAATGCACGAAGGAGGCGGTCCTTAATTCGTGTATTCGTGCCCCCTTCGTGGACGGCTCGTCTCCCTATCTCCAAAGATAGGGGCAATCACCGGGCGGATAGGACACGAATAGATGCGTAAAGTCCGCGTCCACCGTCTCCTTTTAACCGCATCCCTGCTGCTCCTCCTGAGCGGGATGGTGCTCTGGCGGCTTTACGCTGCGCTGATCGTCGGGCTCCCCTCGCCCGACGAACTCTACCGGCGCCGGCGCGCCCCCAGCACCCGCCTGCTGGACCGCCACGGCCGGCTCCTCTACGAGATCGTGGACCCCCACGCCGGCCGCCACACCCCCCTCACCCTGGACCAGATCCCCCTCTACTGCCGGCAGGCGACCATCGCCACCGAGGACGCCAACTTCTACCGCAACCCCGGCGTGGACCCCCTGGGCATCCTGCGGGCGGCCTGGATCAACCTGCGCGGCGGCGAGGTGCTGGCCGGCGGCTCCACCATCACCCAACAACTGGCCCGCAACCTGCTCCTGGACCCCCAGGAGCGCCAGCAGCGCACCCTCACCCGCAAGCTCCGCGAGACGATCCTGGCCTGGCGGCTGGCCCGCCGCTACGGCAAGGACGAGATCCTCACCCTCTACCTGAACGAGACCTACTACGGAAACTTCGCCTACGGCATCGAGGCCGCAGCCAACGTCTACTTCGGCAAGTCGGCGGCCGACCTGGACCTGGCCGAGTGCGCCCTGCTGGCCGGCCTCCCCCAGGCTCCCGCCGCCTACGACCCGCTGGTCAACCCCCAGGCCGCCCGC
>WFUY01000445.1 GCA_015484715.1 Thermoflexales bacterium
GAGGGTGAGCAGGGCGGCCAGGCCCAGGGCGATAGGCACCCCTCCCCCCAGGGCGATCAGCAGCAGCGGCAGCCCCATCCCCAGCAACAAGCTGCCCCAGTAGTGCCGCCGGTAGGGGCCGTGGGTGATGAGGTGGGCGGCGGCGGCGGCAACGCTGCTGGCGTGGAGGACGGCGAACTCCCCGCCCAGGGTGATGGCCAGGTTGACCAGCAGCCCCCCGGCCAGGCTCCAGCGCAGGACGGTGAGGGCGGGGGCCGGCGGGTTGAAGGCGAGGGCCAGCAGGAGGAGGGTCGCGGCGCCGGCCGTCAGTCCCTGGACGAAGAGGTGCCAGGAGAGCAGGGGGCTCTGCCACAGGTCTCGCCCCTCGGCTTGGGCGAAGAGGAAGGCGGTGTAGACGGCCGAGAGCCCGGCCAGGAGGACGCCGGCCCAGGTCAGCAGCGGGTGGGTGAGCGGTGGCACCCGCAGCAGGTGGCCCAGGAACCAGAGTCCGCCCACCGCCGAGAAGCCGATCAGGATGAAGGCCCCCCGGGCCAGCCAGGAGCGCCACTGGGGGCGGATCAGGATGGTCCAGAAGCGCTCCGGGCGCTCCAGGTCCCACACCAGCAGGCCGGTGGTCAGGCCGATGAAGAGGAGGGCGACGAAAGCGGCGACGGTGGTGAAGAGGGGGATGGCGGGGAGGAGGCCCAGGGCGACACCGGCCGCAGCCAGGATGAAGGTACCCGTGCCGATGGCCTTGGTGGTCAGGTAGGCGGGCACCTGCCAGTGCCAGGGGATCTTGTGGGCGACGTTGTAGACCTCGCGGGGCCGGGCCGCCGAGGCCACCAGCGCATCGGCCATCCGGTGGGGGCCGATCTGGATGGGGCCGCGCCAGCCGTCGTGGGGGTTGCCGGCCCCGTCGTGGGCCAGGGCCGGGTGCTCCGCCCACAGCATCCGTCCGTCGGTCTGGGCGGCCATCGGCACGATGGCGCTCTCCTCGGCCTCGATGTAGAAGAGCTTGGGACGGGTGCCCTGCTCCGGCTTGCGCACCCGGACGCGCTGGGAGGCCAGCAGACGGGCCACTTCGCCGTCGGGGTCGTCCAGGTCGCCGACGATGATGGCCTGTTCCGGGCAGACGACGACGCAGGCCGGGGCCACCCCCATCTCGATGCGGTGGGCACAGAAGTGACACTTGGCGGCGGTGCGGGTCTCGGGGTCTATGTAGATCGCGTCGTAGGGGCAAGCCTGCATACAGGCTTTGCAGCCGATGCAGCGGGCCGGGTCGAACTCGACGATGCCGTCAGACCGCTGGTACATCGCGGCCACCGGGCAGATGCGCACGCAGGGCGGGTTGGCGCAGTGGTTGCAGCGGGTCACCTGGAAGAAGCGCCGGGTGTGGGGAAACTGCCCCTTCTCGACGTACTTCACCCAGGTGCGGTAGACGCCCAGGGGCACGTTGTTCTCCGCCTTGCAGACCGTGGAACAGGCGTGACAGCCGATGCACTTGCGGTGGTCAATGACGAAGGCCAGGTTCATCGCTCCCCCTGCAGAAACCGTTCCCGGCCCGCCGGATCGCGGACCCGGCGGGAACGAAGACCGCGTTCACCGGCTCGTCGCCGTCAGGACCGCCGTGGCGAAGTCGTCGGGGGCGACGCCGGGAGACTGGATGCGCAGCGCCCGGTAGACCTCCTGGAAGCGGGCGGTCAGCGCCTCGCGGGTGACGCTCAGCCCTCGGGCGGCCTGCTCCAGCGCCCCGACGGCGAAGGCCGGCAGCAGCGTGAAGTCCCCCGAGATCACCAGATCGTCTATCCGCTTCTCCCGCAACCGCACCGTCACGCGGATCAACCCGCCGGGGGCCTTGAAAGCGGCCTCGACCACCCGCACGTCGGCGTGAATCTTCACCCCGATCTGGCGCAGCCCGCCCTTTTGGTAGAGCCACTCGTCGGAGACGAACCGGGCGTCCAGCTCCTGGGCGGCCGCCTCCTCGGCCTCCGTCCACTCGCCCGGCACGACCTCCACGCCTAGGGCCTCGGCGCAGCGGGCGACGTAGAGCGCCTTCACCTCCTCCCGGTCCGGTACCTCCCCCAGCTCCTCCGCCATCGTCGTCATGTACCGCTCCAGGCTCTCGAAGACCTTGTCCCGCATCTTCTCCGACGGAACTTTGAGCACCCGGGCCATCGTCGCCTTGTCAAAGGTGAACATCAGGCTGCCGACGACCACCTCGGCCTGGCCGATCTGAGCCGCCCCGGTGCCGCCGATCTTCTTGCCGTCCACGTGGATGTCGTTGACGGGCCGGTGGTAGGCGGCGATGCCCAGGGCGCGGTAGGTCTCCACCAGGGGGCGGATGTAGAGCTCAAACCGCTCTTCCAGGGAGGCCGGCAGGCGATCCCGGTGGAAGATCCACTGGGTGAAGACCTGCCCGTCGTCCAAGTAGACGGCCCCACCGCCCACCTCCCGACGCAGGACGGGGAGGTCGTGGGCTCGGCAGTAGTCCAGGTCCACCTCCTTCTCCAGGTCCTGGTGGTAGCCGATGCAGACGTAGGGGCGATTGGAGTTGACCAGGATGATGGTGTCAGGGGTATCCTCCGTCATCGCGTAGGCGACGGCGTGGTAGACGGTCTGGGAACGGAGCGGTGAGACAGAACCTAGGTCGAGTAAACGGATAGGGTTCATAGCTACCTCCAGAGATGACCGCGGTCCTCTACCCCACACATCGAAAACACCGCACCCCCAACTCGTCAATGCGGGCCATGTACCGGCGCACGGCCTCCTCGCCGGTGACCAGGTGGCCTCCCTCGGCCTCCAAATCGAGGGGGCGCACCTTGACCAACCAGCCCGCGCCGTAGGGGTCCTTGTTGGCCAGCAGGATGTCCTGGGCGAAGGCCGCCTCGTTGGTCTCAACGATCTCGGCGGTGAAGGGAGCGGGGAAAGGCCCCACCCACTTGCCGCTCTCGAGGGTCGCCAACGCC
>WFUY01000446.1 GCA_015484715.1 Thermoflexales bacterium
CCTCGGTTCACGGCGGCCAGGGCGATCCGCTCGTCCGGGGGGATCTGAGCGGCGACAGGGTGTTTGATGCTCTCCTCGATGTCGGATGCGGAGATCCCGGAGCGCCGGTCCTGTTTGTTGAGCACGAGCATCGTCTTTTCCGGGGGGTAGTCCAGCACTTCGGTAACTTCGAAGAAGATGCGGGCGTCTTTGAGGGCTGCGATGTCGGGGGTGGCTGGCAGAACGATGCGGTCGGCGGCGTCCAGCACGACCAACGTCATATCGCTGAGCGCGGAACCGGTGTCCACAACCACGTAATCGTACCGCTCTTTAAGAGTTGTCAAGATGCGCTTCATATGTTCGGGCAGCACCAGATCGGCCATCTCAGGACGAGGGGGGGCCAAGAGTGCCCGAAGGCCTGAAGAGTGGGGCGTCAGGACCGTTTCCAGCATATCGTAGTCCATCTCTTCGATCTGAGGGGCCAGGTCTGCGATGCTGTGGGTCGCCTGGAGGTTCAGCATCACAGCTACGTCGCCGAATTGGAGGTTGGCGTCCACCAGGGCCACCTTGTCATCCGGGTCCTGAATCAGCCCGATGGCCAAGTTGACGGCGATGGTCGTGCATCCCACGCCACCCTTGGGGGAGAAGACGGCGATAAGCTTCCCCTGAGGGGGCGGTGGGGCGGCGACGGTCGCTGTGGGGATGGTCATCGCAGGCTGGGCAGGCGGCAGGATGGCGCGCCGGCTCTTGCCCATCTCGTAAACCCGGCGGATGGTCGTGACCAGTTCGTCGCCCGTAAAGGGCTTGGTCAGGAAGTCACGGGCACCGGCCAGCATCGAGCGCCGTAGGTAGTCGGCCTCGCTCTGAACGGACATCATAATGATCTGAGCGGTGGGGACCTCCTGGACGATCGCCTCGCTGGCCGTGATGCCGTCTATGCCGGGCATATTGATGTCCATCAGGACGATGTCCGGCTGATACTCTTTGGCGAAGGCGATGCCCTCCTCTCCGCTGGAGGCTGCCGCGACCACCTCGATGTCGCTCTCGAAGTAGAGTAGCTTGCGCAGATTCTCCCGGGTCTCGGGAATGTCATCCACAATCAGGACTCGGATCTTTTCCTCAGCCATGCCGTTCCTCGCTTTTTCTCAGCCATACCATCCTCGTGCCGCTTGTAGAGGATCACTGGGGAGGGACTTCTTCACCCATAGTCGGGATGTTGCTCTCGGGTACAAAGGGGCGCTCCAGGTTCTGTACGGGAGGCTGGATGCCCACGGGCAGCTTGGGAGGAAGCGCAATGTTGAAGCGTTCCATCATATATTGGAGGGTCACCGATTCTGTGGTGATCAGGCGTCCGGCATCGGCGTAGGAGCGCAGGACCAGATCAATGGAAGCGCCGGCTTCCACGGCCCACTTCAACGTCAAGGCGTCCTGGGGGTCTACGATGAGCAGGATGGGTTCGCGGGGACCCAGGAAGCGGGTCATCGTGGGCATAGGTGTCGGTTCGCCCTCTTGGGGGGGCTGCTCCGGGGGCAGGACCGGCGCCTGCTCTAGCCCTGGTTGTTGGTCGCCCACGGCGAGCACCACCGCATCCTGGACGGTGAGTTGGCTGACCAGACCCGGTCGTTGTTCCTCTCGAGGGGCCACTACCAGGGGTTGCCCAAAGGCATCTTGCTCGAAGCGGCCAAAGACACCACCGGAGGGGATCGTCTCCTGTCCCGATACGTAAGGAGCAGCCAGGTTGGGTAGAGCGCTCTGGAAATCTTCGTCCAGGTTCACGAAGAGGAGGGAAATCAGGACATCCACGCGATCGCCGGGTTGCAGAGACCAGGCCACACTGGAGAGCAGGTCGGCCGGGAGAGCGAAGACGACTTTGCCCGGAGGCACCTGGAGAGCTAGATCGGAGCCCACAGCACCCAATTCACCGGCCGTCTCCGTCAGCATATCTCGGACGATGGGAGAGCCACGGGGGATGTCCACCCGGGCGATCTTGCCGATGACCTCGTCCAGGCGGGTAAAGGCCGACTCGGCCACCCAATCCTGGGGCCAGTCGGTCACCACGACATAGTTTGTCCCGGTGAGAATGCGCGTGCCTCGAGGGATGTTATTGGCCGCTACGACGACCTTGGTCATCGAAGGGAGCACAGGAGGCGCTTCGGCTCCTTCTTCGCCTTCCGCCGGCGCCGTTGGAGAGGGAGGTTGGGGTTTGGGTCGCATAATCAGGACCAGCCCCAAGGCAGCCACGGCTATCAGGATACCCAACAGGATCAGGAACCGACCGCGTTGCATCGCTTATCCTCCTCTGAATCGTGGATCCTGGTCAATGTCATCGTCTCCAAGTTTGGTGGGAGTTGGTTTGCTCTGCAGAGATCTCTCCGCTCGAAAGCTGGTGCACGCTGCCTCGAGGGCTGTTTACCCCGACCACGCCTAACAGGCTGCCCCTACCGCATAATATACTTACTTCCAGAGAAATGTCAAGGCGGGGAAGCGCGGTGATTACCCACAAGGGAGCGCGAGAGTGGTCCGTAGCAGGCCGTCCACAAATTTCTCACCAATGCACGAATGAGGCGGTCCTTAATTCGTGTATTCGTGCCCCATTCGTGGACGGCTCGTCTCCCCATCTCCAAAGATATGGGTAATCACCGGGGGAAACGGCACAAGAGCGGAGAGGGGGGATCTCCGCTCTTGTGTGCTCAGCCCCACAGGCGGGGGGGTCTATCGCACCAGCCGCAGGAAGATGCGGTCCAGGATGTCGTCGAAGATCTGGTCCAGTTGCTCAGGTACTTCAGCAGTGTAGTAGGCACCTCCTGTCCGATCGGCCACAGCGCGGAGGAGTTGAACGTCGGCACCCGCACCCAGACCGATGGTGTAGATGATCACACTACTCGTGGCGGCCTGGTCGGCGTAGTAGATCACGCAATCCTTGGCCCGGTCTTCGTTGGTGTTTCCTGTGTTGTAGGGCCAGTAGTCCTCGGCGTAGCAGTCGGTCGGGAGGCCGTCAATCCGATTGGCCACACCATCGGTCATCAAGATCATCACGTGGGCTGCGCCGGGCCGTCCGAAGTGGGGCGGTTGGGTGGAGAGGATCTCTAGTCCTCGCCGCATGCCGTCGGCCATGTTGGTTGCTCCGCCTGCCACTGTCTCCTCCACCGCGTTCAGCACGCGGGTGTAACTGATGGGCGTTGTGTACGGGGGCACGGCTTCGTAGCAAGGACGACCCTCCTGACGGATACACTGCAGTTCACTGTAGCCACCCTGGCCCCTCCGGCTGGCCCGGGTTGCGTAGGAGACGAAGCCGACCTGATCGTAGCGGGGCTCTAGCCGCCGGATGAAGCGCTTGATCGCCTCCTTGGAAGGGCGGATGGGCAACTGATCGGTCAGCCACAGGTCGTCCTGAGCCGGGCAGAGACGGCGCAGGGGCGGATCGTTGGGGCAGCCGCAGCGGTCGTAGTCCGGGTCTCCGGGGCGGATGTTGAAGCCATAGATCGGGTTGCAGCGATCGGCGGCCCGACCGTTGAGCCCACCGGTCTCCCGGGGACCGATGTAGTGGTAGCTTCCACCGGCATAGTAGCGTCTCTGGCGGATAAAGGAAGGAGGGTTCCCTGTGCTTCCCGAAGGGTCGGTGGTGATGACGATCTTATCAATGGAAAAACCGGGATCGTAGAACCAGAAGTTCAGCGTGTGCGTGGTGCCGCTGTACCAGTACCGGTTGCCCAGGCGCACCCACTGCCAGGATCGGCTCCGAACCATCTCGTAGTAGACGCGATTGTCGCGGGAGAGCCTGATGGTGCCGGCGGGAGCACCATCGGTGCCCCACCGCACCCGACGGTTCCAGCTCCAGGTTCCCCCCTGCATCCGCGCCCAGAGGTAGTACCGTCCGTCCTGAGGAACCGTGAAGGTGTAGTCCAGGCGGGGAGAGGTCTGGGCATTGAACTCGGCATTGGAGAGGGGGCCTGGGCTGAAGTAGACGTTCCAGGGACCGGTATACATGTAGGCCCCTCGGTTGTCGTTGCCCGAGGCGCGGACGGCCTCGCGGGCATCGTAGTTCCAGTCGTTGCGCCCCAGGGCCCAGTAGCGGCAGTCGGGACAACCGCTCACTGTCTCGCGGTGGTAGTCCCCAACGATGTTAGAGTAGTGCTCCGCTTCGATTACCTTCCAGATGTATCCTCCAGACGTTGTCCAGGAAGGCTCGCTGCCCCCCTCGCAGAGCCCCAGGTCGCAAGGGTAGGGAAGTGCCCAGTGGGTTCCATCGGGATAGGTGGGGTCCTGCAGGCTGTAGCCTGGAGGGGGACCGTTGGGGTCTTCGTAGCATCCGTAGCAGATGGTGTCGAACTCCATCGAACCCGATCGGTCGAAGACAACGACCACATCCACCGTGCTGACGTTCTCGGCCTCGGCGTAAGCGGATACGGGCACGGTACTGAAGCCCACGAACTGGAGGAAGTTCATCCAGACGGGTTTGTAGGCGGTGACGCCGACCCGGGTGGCCGTGTTTAGCCGTTGCTCTTCCGGCAAGCTCTGATCCCGGGAGGATTCGGTGTCAATGATGACCGTGATCAACCGCTGGTCAATAGGGATCTGACTGACGTCGCCCACCGTTGCGCCACTGCACTGGTCCACCCGGTTGACCCACAGTTGGGCGCGGTCGCAGGCGATCTGGTTGCAGATGATCCTGCCGCCGGCCACGGTGCAGTTCACCGTGCCACTGGCGATCGGATAGCCGTTGTCGCTCAGGAACATGATCGCCCGTTCCACGGCGATATCCTCTTTGGGAAGCTCCAGAGCACCGGCCAGGGTGGCAGCATCCACCGCCCGCGCCAGGCGCACCCGTTCGATGTAGACCAATCCCAGATCAATCCCCAGCCCCACAAAGGCCAGGAGGCCGATGAGGGTGAAGATGATAATGATGAGGCTCTGACCGGACTCCCTTTGCAGTGACCAGTACCGAGGTTGTAACCTGTTCCACACGTTCACCAGTCTTCTCAGTCTTCTCATCGTTCGCCTCCCTTACCGGACCCGGGCGTCGCTGGCGAGGCGCATCAGGGTCTCCGTGTGCATGATGATGGGATCGGGGAGCAGGAAACTGACGAAGGGCAGTTGGAAGATGGGAACCTTCAGCAGTTGCTCATGGCGGTAGTACAGTTCGACGATGACCAGATCCGATGTCAGAGGAGGATACCCGTCCGCCACCCGTCTGGAGTTTATGGCCCTTAGATCACGGCAGTACCGGACGTACAAGGCAGCCGCATCAACCTGGGAGGAGACCGGGCGGGCTAGGTTTGTGCCCAGATAGGGGTCTCCGATGCTCACTGTCGTGGGATTGGCCTGGTTCGCCGCAGGCACGCAGTCCTCATCAATGGGGATGTAGGTCAGGAACCCCGCAGCGTTGGGATCTCCCTGGCTGTTGTCGAAACGGATGAAGGGACGTCCTGACATCTCATAGCCTGCTGCTTCTGCGGCCCAGTCAAAGACCTTCAGAGCTGCATCTACGTCTACATCCGTACCGCTGAGGAACTGACCCCGCGAGGCCAGTCGTGCTCCCTCCCGGTTGGCGTTCATCACGATCAGATAGGAGCGCAGGGCGGCCCCCACTTCCACAATACTGATGAAGAGCACGACGATAAGGGGCATCACGATGGCCAGCTCGACCAGGCTCTGAGCCCGCTCGTCTCCCCATCGCTTCTTCCACCGCTGTGTCCAGGGGGACAGGAGCTTTCCCATCACGTCTCACCTCCTGGTGAGGCCAGCATCTCTCCAGTGCCGGCATCCACGTTCAGGATCCACTGCTCGCCTTCCCGTTGTCCCAACCCGGCGATGGTCCAGACAGGGAGGCGATCTTGCTCCGAGGTTCCCAGGTGCAGGACCAGGGTCACCCAGACCTGTTGACTGCTCTGGCTGCCGAACCGCTGCCACCATTGGCGGAGAGCCTGCTCGCTATCCACCTTCCATGCCTCGTCGCCAATGGGGGGCGGCTTGACGGGTGAGAGAGACTCTCGCAAGAGTTGGGCCTTGTCTCCCGCTACGCTGACCACGTAGAGGTGCTGATTGGCCGGGGAGAAGAAGCGGAAGCCCCAGACCCCGGTCCTCACGATCCGCCCCCGGCTCAGCACCATCTGGCTGCTCGCCGAGACCAGGTAGAGGTCGTCGCCCTTCTGAGCCACCGCTTCCCGGGCCAGGGCATAGGCCTCCAGGGCGGTGGGCTTGATCTCAGGAGCTGCCACTGTCGTTCCTTCGAAGGTCGGCGTGATCTCATAAGGCGTTAGCGACTGGTACAGGAAGAGCCCGAAGATGACCAGGATGGTCAGGGTCAGGCCACCGATGACAATCCATTGGCTGCGAGTCATAGGTCAATCCCTCTCTCGGCGTTCCCCAGGGAGCCTGGAGAACCGGAACAGACAACGGCGACCCAAGGTCACGGCCCGTTGCGCAGCGTGATGGGCAGGTAGACGTCGTAGACCCGTTCCCACACTTTGAGGGTGAAGACGATCTCCTGAGGGCTATCTCGGGTCTCCGTGCCACCATCCACGCGGACCTTGGCCTGGTAGGTGCCTATTGTGGCCGGTCCCTCCAGAGTGTAGTTCAGCCATCCGTTGCTGGAGCCGCTGGAGGTGACCGTCACGGTCACGGTTGGGGGCCCCTCAATCACCGAGGCTGTCCAGTTGAACCCCGTCTTGCTGTACTGGCCGATAGAAATGGTTCCCGAGGCGACCGGATTCGTGATGGGCACGGCCCTGTACACGCTCGTCGGGCTGACCTTCAGCCAGGGCTGGGTGGTCTCGTATCCCAGGGTCCACGACGACTCGTCCGATGCCTTGTACTGGTAGGCCAGGTCCAAATAAGTACCGGTGAATGCCTTAGGGGACAACCGGTCTCCTGCGCCGGAGCTGGTCACCCCACTGCCAAACAGGGCGAAGGTTGGTTGCATTGCCGAACCCTCGTCGCTTGCCAGGATTTCCACATCGGTCCAACGCATCGCCCCGCCGCTGTTCCAGCCTGTCGTGGTGATCCCACGGCTGTAGAAGACCTTGTAAGGCGACCATGAGCCAGGGGCCAGTTGGCTATGCCAGACAATATGGACGACGGTACGGGTCGAAGTCGTGCTAAGCCGTAAGGAGGGACGCAGGTAGTTTGTATAATCAGGGTCCTCCCCAGAAAGCCCCACTGAATAGTAGACGGATGTCGTCCTGGTGATCCCCTGTAGAGAGGACCAGTCCAAGCTGGAGTTGCCGCCCGGGATGCCATTGTTGTCACGGATGTCGGTCCATTTCAACAGCAGATTGTAGTTCCCACTGCTGTATATATTTGCCCGCGCCCAGGCGGCGAAGAGCACATACCCACGGGCCACGATGTCAGGTGTGAAGACCTGGTAGAACTGTCCGGCGTCGTATAGTGGGAAATAGGTGCTCCACCCACTTCCTTCGCGACGGGCATACTGGACCTGGTGATCTACGTCCTTTCCCGTGCTGGGATCGTTCTCGTTCCAAATCCAGATGATGTGGATCGTGTCACCCGACGCGGTAATGGCCGGGTGGAAGTTGGTGGTGTAGTTGCCCGGTGAGGGGGAAGGAGCGGGAACAAGTTCCGGCAGAGGCCACTCGGGGGCCCCAGAAGTCGCCGAGTTGTAGGTGTAGTAGATGTCGCTGCCGGGCTCCTGGACTCGCACCCAAACGACGTGAGCCCGCCCCTGGCTGTCCAGAGCGATGTCCGGGTCAACGAGGGGATCGCCGTTCTGATAGGCCACAGTCGTCTTGGTGCCCGCGAAGCAGCCAGTGGAGGAGGCTTCCAAGCGTACTTGACAGTACTCGATCCGCTGGGGGGCGATCTGGGCCCCCACCTTCTCTGCCTCGACCCAGACCACGTGGGCGATGGGCGGGTCCGTTGCCTCCAGGACGACGGCGGGCTTGGAACCGTAGTAGTCGGTGCCCCCGGCGAGGGTTACCGTGCGCCAGATGTTTTCATTCAGCTGCATCCACTTCAGGTAGATGTTGCCCTCATAGGTGTTGGCGGTCTGCCCTTCCGACCAGACGATCACTTCATAGGTGCCACTCCCCACAGTGACGCTGTCCATCGCAGGGAAAGCGGCATCCCCCTCGCTCTGGGCAGGGAGAAGAGGGGGAGCCACAGGGCGAGAGGCCCAGGCGGTGGCCACTGCCGTCAGCGCCAACCCCAAAGTTGTCACGATGAGAACCCAGGCCACCCGTTGAGCGGGCAAGGACGGCTTGTGCATGCTCGCTCGCCTCCGTCAGCTCGGCAGGAGCAGAATGTGATCGTCGTTTATGGAGTGGTCGCCAGCGGTGACCGTTACCTGGATCATACCGGTGTAGAGACGGCCACCGACTTGCACCTCGGCATAGACCGTGTAGGTCCCCGGCGGCAGGTTGTAGAAGCTGTAGGTACCATCCTGGATGGAGTAGGTGTAGTAGAGTTCCCCGCCGGGGGCGTAGGCCCACACGTTCACACCGGACAGGGCGGTGGGGATGCCGGCCAGAAGGACGGTGGTTTGCCCTCCGATAGACCCTTTGTCCGGCTCGGGCTGAGGGCGCGGTTCCTCCATGCAGACCTCGAAGTAGAGCTCGTCCAGGAAGTACCAGGTGTCGGCAGTGCCGTCGTTGGGCGCGTAGAATTCGATCTGGAGCGCCTGACCGGCGTAGGCGTAAGAGGGGACCAGGTCGCTGGCGAAGAGGTCCCGCGTGACGACCTCCCAATCGCGCTGGGTGCCGTCGGCGAGCTGGATCCCTTCTTGGATCACCGTGCCTTCCACGCGGGCGTCGCCGGTACCCTGGCGGATACGCAGGTCCAGCTCGTCGGGATCGTCCGCGCCCCGGTTATCCACGTAGCGGGCAAAGCTCAGGATCGCTGTGTTGATGGTGTCTGTGGGGATCTCAGCGGGCATCAAGACCTCTTGCCGCACCCAGGGATGGTAGACGGTGCCATCGAAGATGTTGGTGTCGGCTCGTAAGCGGAGCATATACGCGCCGTCGTAGGGTGCGGGAGGCCCGCCGCTCTTCACCACGGCACCCGGTTCGTCGCCATGGGCCCAGGGGCCGTTGGGAGGATACCACTCGTCCGATCCCACTTCCAGGCCGTTGACGCTAAAGAGCTGGTTGCAGACCTGCAGGCCCGGCGGACGCGGTGGCGGCGGCGGCGGCGGATCGCCCATAGGGCAGTCGAAGTCGTCGAAGTTGGCCGAGTAGCGGGGCCACTGGCTGCTGCTGGTCGTGTAGGGGGAGTAGGCCAGCCCCACCAGGGCGGTGTTGCCCATGTTCACGTTGACGCTACCGGCCTCCGTCCAGTTGTACCCGTCGGAGGAGTAGTAGGCGGTGAAGGTGTTGGCCCGACGCACCAAGCGGACCCAAACGGGCATGGAGACGGCTGTGTCGTTGGCGAAGCGCTGCGTCGTCCCACCGTCGCTGGAGCGGTAGGCGAACTGCAGACCGTGGAGGTTGGTCTTCATCACCATCACACGCCGGCTATTGGCCGCCGTGCTCCGGCGCACCATCAACCCGGCCTTGGCCCACTCGGCCCCACCTGGCCCCCAGTTGATCTTCACCGAGATGTCAAAGTCACCGGTGATCCGCTGGTAGAGGAACCAGAAGCGGTCGGAGGTTCCCCAGATGCTGCCACCTGGGCCGACGATGGTCAGCGTGCCGTTCTCCTCGATCACCTGGCCCCCGCTGCCGGGGTTGCCGATTCCGGTGAAAGTCCAGCGGCTGGTGTCCAGGCTTTCGTCCCAGAAGCCATCCCCGTAAGGGAAGAGGGGTGGACCACAGACGGCTGTCACTGTGATCGGGCCTGTGACGTTGTTGTCCTCCTGGGTCTCTTCGTTCACCTGATTGGAAGTGTCAGCCTGGCCCCACAGTGTGTGGATGCCCTCTTCCACGTAGAGGACGGTGGTGACGACCTTGGTCTCGTTGGCCCCAATGCCGTTCAACCATGCCTTGTACACTCCGGGCTGGCTGGGGAACGGAGGCGTCAGGGAAGGATCCAGGTAGAGATCGTTGTCAAAAGTGGTGCTTGTGATCACCACTGGAGCCAGGTTGCGCACGTAGAGCGGCACGGTGATGTAGGTATTGGGGGTGATGGGGTAGGAGGGGACCCCGATCCGCTCGATGATCAGGTCGGGTGGCGGGGGCTGCACGGTGATGATCTCCGACTGGGCGACGTCGGTCGCTCCACCGCACGCCGGACTGGTGGGATCCCGGCTGACGACTCGGTATCGGCCTTCGGCATCCACCGGGATCTGGTAATCCAGGTTGAGGGCGTTCCCCTCGGTGTCCACGCTGACGTTGGCAGCGATGACGGCTACGAGGCGGCCTGCCTCGGTGATAAAGCAGACATCATAGGAGCCGGGGGTAACGTGGTCGTAAAGGCTCACCCGGATGCGTTGCAGGGGGATCGCCTCGATATGGGAGACGGCGATCCAGGGGGTGCCGGGTGGGTTCCAGACTTTGGTGGAAGGCGCTACATCGGTGATCTCGCCGACCGAGTAGCGGTTGTCCCCATTAACGTCCACCCAGGCACGAATGGTGGCCGTCGCAGGCTCATTGGCGTAGATGGTCACCGTTGCCCGACCGGTGTTATCCGTGGGCACCTCGATGTAGCGAGGGGAGACCCCATCGGGGCTGAACCCGCCAGCATCGGTGGAGAAGCTGACGGAGAGCCCCTCGATGGGCTGGTTAAACTCGTCCCACACCTGGGCCGTAAACTGGTGGGATGGTTCCAGAGGGAGCGTGTTAGTTACCAGGTCGGGCTCCAACACCAGCCGCTGAGGCCGGGGTGGCGGCGTGGGGGTCGGTGTGTAGGTG